>JBOGFU010000145.1:0-10225 GCA_050743545.1 Acidimicrobiales bacterium
GTCAGGGCCTCCATCTCAACCCCCGTCCTCGTCACGCTGACGACGCTCGACGTCACGGAGTAGCCGTCGTCGGTTCGAGCGATCTCCACGCGAACCTGCTCGAGGTTGAGTGGGTGGCACAGGGGGATGAGCGTGGCGGTCTGCTTGGCGGCGTTGATCCCAGCGAGGCGCGCGGCGAGGACCTGGTCGACCTCACCGATCGTCGCCGGCGCACCCACGTCGAGCGACGCGTGGACGCGGCAGCTCGCCTCGGCGACGCGACGGGTGACGTCCTTGGCGCTGACGTCGACCATGCGAGCCTGACCCGTGGCGTCGGTGTGCGAGAACGGTTGGTTCATTGGCTCCCAGCCCCGTGGGCGACACCGTGCGGGGTCGCCACCGCGAGGGCATCCTATCGGCGAACATCGGGGTTGCTGGGGTGGCCCGTCGGTACGCTGGACCCTCGTGGACTACCGAATTGGCCAGGCGGCCGAGCTGCTGGGCGTCAGCCCCGACACCGTGCGCCGCTGGGCCGACTCCGGGCGCATCACGTCGAGCGTGGGCGCGCGCGGTCAGCGACTCTTCGACGGCGTCGAGCTCGCTCGGGTGGCGGCGGAACTCGCGGGAGACCGGCCCCCGGGGGCGCCGAGTGCCCAGTCGGCGCGCAACCGCTTCGTGGGAATCGTGACGCGCGTCGTCAAGGACCGCGCCGCCGCTCAGGTGGAGATCCAAGCGGGACCACACCGTTTTGTGTCGCTCATCACGCGCGAGGCCGCCGACGACCTCGACCTCGCGCCGGGCATGGTCGTCGACGCGGTGGTCAAGGCAACCAGTGTCGGCGTTGAGTTGCCCTCGAAGTTCTAGGGGCCCGGCGCAGCCGCCGGCGACGTCACGTCGAGGTCGCTCTCCCACATCGTGATCGCGTCGTGCTCGATGAGCACGCCGCACCGATCGCCCGTGACCCATTCGGTGGAGTCGAACGAGCGCACCACGAGGTCGAGACCCGGTGCGAGCGTCACGAGGAGGTCGACTCCCACACCCACGTCCGCGACGTCGACGACCGCTCCCGGGATCGCCTCCGCGTCCGCCGCGCCGGTCAGGCGCACTCGTTCGGGTCGCACCGCCCACAGCACCGCAGAGCCCGCAGCCAGGCCCATCGTGTCAACCGCGACGCGCGCGCCGAGGCTGTCGATCAGGCCCGGCTCGACGACGACGCCACGGTGCAGGTTGGCGATCCCGAGCAGGCGGGCCACCTCAGGTGACGCCGGTCGTGAGAAGACGTCGCGCGTCGCCCCCGCCTGAAGCGCGACGCCGTGGTCGAGCACGATGACCTCGTCGGCGAGATACGCGGCCTCCTCCGGGTCGTGGGTCACGATCACCGAGGACATCCCCGTGTCGATCTGCAGGCGGCGAAGCTCACGGCGTAGCTCGAGGCGCACGGGCACGTCGAGCGAGGACAGGGGCTCGTCGAGCAGGAGCACGCGTGGCGAGCGAGTGAGGGCCTGGGCGAGCGCGACGCGCTGGCGCTGGCCCCCCGACAGCTCCGCGGGGTAGCGCCGCTCGAGACCGGTGAGGTGAAGGTGCTCGAGCCAATAGCTCGCGAGACCGGGCGACGCGTCGCGGGCGAACGTCAGCTGTCGCCAGACGGTGAGGTGCGAAAAGAGGCCGAAGCCTTGGGCGACGTAGCCCACCCCCCGGTCCTCGGCGGCGAGCAGTCCCACGTCGTCGGACCCAAAGCTGACCTCGCCCGGCGTCGCGCCGTAGAGGCCCGCGAGCGCGCGCAGCAGCGTCGACTTGCCCGAACCCGAGGGACCCACAACGCTCAGGCGTCCGCGTGAGTGGTGCTCGAGCGACAGGCGAAACGACCCGACGCGGTGATCGAGGGCGAAGCCGACCGGTGCGGGCGCCGCGGGCGACGGCGCGACCACCGTGGGCATCGTGGGCGCCGCGCGCCGAGCCGGAGCGCGCAGCCGGCTGAGCCCGACCGCGGCCACCGCGACCACGATGGACAGCGCGGTCGGCGCCAGCGTGGTGGGCAGGCCGATGCCGCTGAACTGGTTGTAGGCGTAGACGGGAAGCGTCGCCGGGTTGTAGGCGAGGATGACGACCGCGCCGTATTCGCCGAACGCGCGTAGCCACGCGAGGAGCATCCCCGCGCGAACGCCGGGCCCCGCCGCGGGCAGCGCGACGCGAAGGAATCGTGAGAGCTCGCCGTGGCCCAGGGTCGCCGCGACGTCGTAGAGCCCGGCGTCGACCGTGGCGAAGCCCGCGCGCGCCGCGACGATGAGAAAGGGCGCCGAGACGAAGGTCATCGCGATGACGACCCCGGTCATCGAGTCGGTCAGGTGGCCGCCGAAGTGCCGGCCGAGCCACGTGTAGGGACCGATCACGTAGATGAGGATGATGCCGCTCATGAGCGGGGGCAGCGCGAGGGGGAGCTGAACCACCAGCCCGACAGCCGACGCGACGCGTCCCTTCGAGCGGGCGAGGAGGTAGGCGAGGGGTACGCCGAGCACCGTCATGACGCCCAGGGAGATGGTCGCGCAGGCCGCGGAGACCCCCAGCGCGGGAAAGAGCCCGGGTACGTGAAACCCTCGCCGGCTCGCGGTCACGAAGCGCACCGCGAAGGCGACGAGGGGCCACGCGAGGTAGAGGCACAGGAGACCCCCGAGCCACGCGAGCGGGCCGCGCGGGCCCCCGCGACCCACTACGGGGCCGTGGTCGTGGTGGTCGACGTCGTGGTCGTGGCGGGCGGACCGGCGCCGAAGGTGGCCCTCGCGGCCGGGGTAATCCCGTTGGCCGTGAGGATGGCGCGACCCTTCTTAGAGAGCAGGAACTTGACGAACGCGTGAGCCGCGGCGTTGTGGGGATCGCGATTCACGATCGCCACCGTGTAGTGCGCGCCCAGCCGGGTGCCGATGAGCGGCACCGTGGGCAGGCTCGCGGCCCGCGCTTCGACGAGGTAGAAGAATCCCGCGTCGAGCTGGCCGGCCTGGAGGCGGCCCACCAGGGTTGTCTCGGGGAAGACCCCGGCGCTCGACGTCGCGAGCGGGGCGAGCGCGGGCACGTCGTAGCTGAGCGCGACGCCCTGGAGCGCGTCGATCGCGAGCACGCCCTTGGGGTCGACGGTGGGGTCGGTGCGACCGAGCAGGAAACCGGGCCGGTCGACGACGTCGTACCAGGGGTTCTTCGTCAGCGCGTGCGCGAAGCTCGAGGACCGGTTGTATCCGAGGACGAGGGGCGAGGAGCCGAAGGTCGCGTAGGTCGACACCCAGTCGCCGTTGGCCGGGCCCTCGAGCGTTGAGTTGACCGACGGCGCGGCGCTGATGAAGACGTCGGCGACCTGGGTCTCACCCTTTATCTCGTTGGCGAGCGCGCTCGACCCCGCGGAGAATCCGCTCAGTGTGTATCCCGTGGCCTTGGTGAACGCGGGCCCGAGCGTCACGGTCATGAGGTCGAGGAGCGAGCCGGCGTAGAGGACGTCCACCGTGCCCGACGCCGCCGAGGAGGGCGGCGCCGACAGGGTCACGGCGAGTGGCGTAACGAGCGCCGCGGTCGCCACCAGGGCGACCACGCCACGCGCTGAACGTGAACGTGAGTGGTTCCGTGTCATGGGTCCCCCCATCGCATATGCGATGACTCTAGGGCGTTATCCACGCGAAATGACCTTTGCTTCCGGTTTTGGCTAGCATCTGCGGCTCGACAGCGCCGTTGGGCGTCGGAGGCCGGCCGTAGGATTCGTCGCGTGGACGAGGTGGGAACGCGCGACTCGGTGGTCATTACTGACGCCGCGTTGGAACCCGCGGAGCTCGCGGCGTGGGCGACTCGGCCGGGCTGCGGGGCGGTCGTGACCTTCTGCGGGACGGTACGCGACACCTCGGACGACCGCGACGGAATTGAGGCGTTGGAGTACGAGACCGACCCCGACCTCGCGCGGAGGCGAATCGACCTCGTGGTGGAGTCCGCGCGTTCGCGCTGGCCCGACCTTGGCGCGGTGGCGATACACCACCGAATAGGTCGCGTCGACCTCACCGAAGCGTCGGTGGTGGTGGTGGTCTCCGCGCCCCATCGTGACGTGGCCTTTAGCGCGGCGCGCTTCTGTATCGACGCAGTAAAGGAGACCGTGCCCCTGTACAAGCGCGACGTCTGGAAGGGTGGCTCCGCGTGGAGCCGCGACGCGCGTCCGGTCACCGATCTGTCCGGGTCGTGAGCTCGACGCCACGCCACGGCGGCATGACCGCGGTCGAGGACGTGCGTGCGCTCGTCCTGAACGGCCTCTCGCCCTTGCCGGGCGTCGACGTTGACCTGGAGGCCGCGGTGGGCTTGGTGTGCGCGGTCGATGTCGTCGCTCGTGAGCCGATCCCGGGTTTCGCCAACTCGTCGATGGACGGCTTCGCCCTTCGCGCGGACGACACCAGGCCCTCGGGGGCGACCCTCACGGTGACGGGGACGATCCTCGCGGGCGCCACGCCGACCCCCGCCGTTGGCCCGGGTGAGGCCGTGCGGATTATGACCGGCGCGCCCCTTCCCGAGGGCGCGGACGCCGTGTGTCGAAGCGAGGACGCCGACGCGCGCGAGGGCGTCGTGACCGTGCCGGCCCTGGAGAGGGGCGTCTACGTTCGCGGACGAGGCGATGACACCCGCGTGGGCGACACGCTGGTCACCGCGGGCGACGTCGTGCGCCCGTGGCACGTTGGAACCCTCGCCGCTCAGGGATTGCGACGCGTGACGGTGCACCCTCGACCCGTGGTGGGCGTGCTGTCGACCGGCGACGAGTTGGTCGAGGGACCGAGCCCGCTGCCCGCCGGCAAGATTCGCGACGTCAACCGCCCGGCGCTTCTCGCCACGCTCGCCGCCGAGGGCGTGGCGTCACGGGACCTCGGACGCGTGGGCGACGACCCGGGTCCGATCGCGGACCGGCTGCGCTCGGCGGTCACCGAGTGCGACGTGGTCGTCACCACCGGCGGCGTCAGCGTCGGCGACGTCGACTTCGTCAAGTCCGTGCTGGTCGAGCTGGCCGGGGAGAGCGCGCGGTGGCTCCAGGTCGCGGTGAGGCCCGGCAAGCCCTTCGCGTTCGCCCTCGTGGGGTCGACGCCCGTCTTTGGACTGCCGGGCAACCCCGTGTCGACCCTCGTTAGCTTCGAGCTCTTCGTCCGGCCCACCCTGCGTGCCCTCGCGGGACATCGTGACGTCACCCGACCTCGCGTGAGCGCGCTCACGGACTGCGACCTGCCCCGTACACCCGACGGAAAACTCCATGTCGTCCACGTTGAGACGCGGGTTCACGACGACGGTCGGCTTCACATCGAGCGCGCCGCTCGCGAGGGCTCCCACCTGCTCAGCGCCTTGGCGGGGACCAATGCCCTCGCGCTCGTGCCCGACGGCGTAGGCCCCACGGCGGGCGGCGAGGTCGACGTCCTCGTCACCGGACCGGTCATGTCGGGCGCGTGACGTGGCGCGACTCCTACTCCTCGGACCGGCGCGCGAGGCGGCCGGTGTCGCACGCGACGACTTTGCGGCGATCAGCGTTGGCGCCGTCCTCGACGCCGCCATCGAGCGCTACGGTCCGGGATTCGCCGACGTCGTGGCGATGAGTCGCGTCTGGGTCAACGGAGAGCCGGCCGACCTGGCGGACCGGGTTGGCGCCTACGACGAGGTCGCGGTGGTTCCGCCGGTCTCGGGCGGGTGAGGGCTCGGCGCCCCGGCGAGGAGCTCCACCGCGTGGGCGAGGACGTCGACGACGGCTCCGAGGCACTCGAGCGCGCCGCGCTCTGAGCCCGGGGTGTTGACGATGAGGCACGCGCCCGCCACCCCCGCGCGCCCGCGCGACAGTCGCCCGAGCGGGCTGACGGCGCGCATGGCCTCGGCGAGCCCCGGCGCATCGCGTTCGATCACTCGAGCGGTCGCCTCGGGCGTGAGGTCGCGCGGCGCGAACCCCGTGCCGCCGGTGGTCACCACGACGCCGGCGAACCCGTGGGCCATCGCCCGCAACGCGAGCTCGACCTCGGCGACGCCATCGGCGACGACCTCGCGCGCCACGACCGCGAAACCCGCGTCCACGAGCGCGTCGGCGAGGCGGGGGCCGGCGCTGTCCACGCGAGTCCCGGCAACGACCGAGTCCGACACCGTGAGGACCTTCGCGCTCAGCACGCCTCGACAGTAGGTCGATGGTCGGGGTCTAGCCGCCAATCATCGACATTGAGCGCGCCGGGCGCAGGAACCCGGGGTCGTTGATTCCGTGGCCCGGGAGCTTTCCCCACACCGCGCGGCGAAACAGCGTGGCGAGTTCCGCGTCGCTGCCACCCGCGCGCATCAGGTCACGCGCCGAGAGCTCGTCGTCGGAGAACAGGCAGTTGCGAATAGCCCCATCGGCGGTGAGTCGTAGGCGGTTGCAGGTCCCGCAGAAGGGGCGCGTCACGCTCGCGACGACTCCGATTTCGCCGCGTCCGTCGGCGAATCGGAATCTCTCGGCCGGCGCGGAGTCGGCGCCGGCGGGGTCTCGCGCGACGATCGGCCACCGACGCGAGATGCGGTCGAGGATCTCCTGGGCGGGGACGACCTGGGTCCGGTCCCAGTGGCCATCACCGTCGAGGGGCATGAACTCGATGAATCGCACGATGCGGTTGTGGTCGCGGGCGAACTGGGCGAACTCCTCGACCTCGTCGTCGTTGACGCCGGCGATGGTCACGACGTTGACCTTGACCGGGGTGAGGCCCGCCGCCTCGGCGGCGTCCATGGCGCCGAGGGCGACGCGCAGGTCGCCGCGTCGGCGGATCTGGGCGAACCGGTCGGGCCTCAAGGAGTCGCAGCTCACGTTGACTCGCGTCAGTCCCGCGGCCGCCAGCGCGGGCGCGACCCGAGCAAAGCCCGTGCCATTGGTGGTCATCGCGAGGTCGTCGAAGCCGAGCGCCGCGAGTCGACCGATGAGTTCGACGGCGTTGTGGCGCATCAGCGGCTCACCGCCCGTTATTCGCAAGGACCTGACCCCGAGACCACGCGCGACCCCCGCCGCGCGCACGATCTCATCGAAGCCGAGGATGTTCGTGCGGGGCTGAAAGACCACGTCTTCATCGGGTAGGCAGTAGACGCAGCGAAAGTTGCACCGATCGGTGACCGAGACGCGAAGGTCGTCGTGAACGCGGCCGAAGGTGTCGACGAGCGGGCCCTCGGTGGGCATGTCGCTCATCGCCCGAGCGTGTGGCAGCGGGGTCGCGCGCAGGCTTACGGGCGCGGCGTCCACCATTGACTCAGGCTACGGGCGTCGCGCGACGGTCACGCTCAACCACCTGCCATGGCCCCAATGACGAAGAACTGCTCTCTTCCGTCGACGACGGCGTCGGGCAGTGGGCTGTCGGGCGACTCGTGCGAGAGGTCGCTCTGGCACGCGTAGAAGCGGACGAACGGTCGTCGCGCGAGGGTCACGGGGTCGCGAATCGTCCCGCGCAGCGCCGGGAAGCGCGACTCGAGGGCGTCGACCACGCCGCGCGGCGTTGCCACCGCGACGTCAAGTTCCACCTCACGGTCGACGCCAGCGAGCACCTTGAGGTGGGCCGGCAGGACGACGCGGATCATGCCAGGGTTTGCACTTCCACCGACAGCACCGCGGGCAGGTCCCGCACGATGGCGTCCCAATGGTCACCACCGTCGGCCGACGCGTAGACCTGGCCACCGGTCGTGCCGAAGTAGACACCGCTCTCGTCGAGCGAGTCGACCGCCATCGCGTCGCGCAGGACGTCGACGTAGCAGTTGGACTGGGGTAGTCCCTTGGTGAGTGGCTCCCACTCGTTGCCCCCCGTTCGGCTGCGATAGACGCGCAGCTTGCCCTCGAGCGGGAAGTGCACGGCGTCGCTGGTAATGGGCACGACGTAGACCGTCTCGGGCTCGTGGGCGTGGACGTCGATGCAGAAGCCGAAGTCGGTCGGCAGGTTTCCGCTCACCTCGTACCAGGAGTCGCCGTGGTTGTCCGAGCGCATGACGTCCCAGTGCTTTTGCATGAAGAGCGTCTCGGGTCGCGACGGGTGCAGCGCGATGCGGTGAACGCAGTGGCCCTCGAACGCCTCGGGGTCGGGAATCTCGCCCGACACGAGGCCCTTGTTGATGGGCTCCCACGTCGTGCCGCCGTCCTCAGAGCGAAAGACCCCCGCCGCGGAGATGGCGACGAATATACGACTCGAGTCAGACGGGTCCACGAGGATCGTGTGCAGGCACATCCCACCGGCACCGGGCTGCCACTGCGACCCGGTCGAGTGCGTGCGTAGCCCACTGAGCTCCGCCCACGACTGTCCGCCGTCGCGCGAGCGGAACAGCGCGGCGTCCTCCACGCCGGCGAGCACGTCGTCGGGGTCACTCAGCGACGGCTCGAGGTGCCAGACCCGCGCGAACTCCCACGGGTGGGGGGTTCCGTCGTACCACTGGTGCGTGCCGGTCGCCCCGGCGTAGGCGAACTCGTTGTTGACGGGCGCCCACGTCTCGCCCCCGTCGTCCGAACGCTGGATCTGCTGGCCGAACCACCCCGTCGATTGGGACGCGTAGACGCGATTGGGGTCCACGGGCGAGCCCTTGACGTGGTACATCTCCCAGCCCTCGAAGAACGGTCCGCTGACCTTCCAGTCCTTGCGCGCCCCGTCCGCGCGAAGGATGAACGCCCCCTTGCGGGTCCCGACCAATACGCGCACTCCACTCATACGTCCCCCTTTGCGTCGACGCACTCAGAGTAATGGTGGGGGGTCACGCTGTCGAGGCTCGCCGACGCCCACCGAAATGCGAGCCACGCGGCGGGGTCGACCCGGGCAATCGCTTGGCCCTTCTCCGTCGTCGAGCGGCGGCGCTCGGTAGTGTGATCCGGACATCTCTCAGGGGAGGGACGATGTTTTCCACCATCGTGGTCGGGGCGGACGGTTCGGACACCGCGCGACGCGCGGTCGCGAAGGCCGCCGAGGTCGCCGCGGCGTTTTCGGGGACCCTGCACATCGTCTCGGCATACTCGGGTCAGGCGATAACCAGCGCCGAGCTCCCCGAACAGTTCCGCCACTTGAAGAGCTCCGCCGACGCGAGCGCGCTGCTCCAGGACCTCGCGATGGTCGCGCGCGAATACGGCGTCGAGGCAACAACCCACGGGGTCGAAGGCGACGCGGTCGCGGCCATTTTGTCAGCCGCGAAGTCCGTCGACGCCGACCTCGTGGTCGTCGGCAACAAGGGGATGACGGGCGTGCGCCGCGTGCTAGGCAGCGTGCCCAATTCGATCGCCCACGGCGCGCCCTGCTCGGTGCTGGTCGTCGACACCACCGACTAAACCCCGGGCCGCGCGGAGCACATTGACAGCGAGGTCGCAGTGGCGGCACTGGTTGGGGAGTGAGGTGTCGGGCATCGAACCCGACTCGATCTGGGCGCGTCGCCGCGACGTCGGCGTATCCCAGAAGGCGAGAGCATGGTCGTGAGTCGCTGAAGGCTCGGCCGCGCGGGCGATACCGCTTGCGGCGCTCGATGCACCGCTCGGGTTGACGCAAGACAAATGCGTCGCGCCTCCGCTCCGCGTTGCCGCACGGCGCGTCAACGTCCAGGGTCAGTATCCGACCAATCGCGCTCCCCGTCGAGTGGCCCAAGGTCACATCGTGGGCCCACGTGACCTCCGGCCCTACGGGGCCCACGGGAGTTCGCGCAATAGTCGAGATGGGACCCAGACCGTGGAGGACCGTTGGGCGTGGCGCGAGCAGAAGACCAGGTGACGGGGGTGTTCACGCTCTCGCTCGACGGCTTCGACGCGATGCTCGCGCTGCTCGCGACGGACCACGACGTGGTCGGGCCGGTGGTGAAGGACGGCGCGGTCGTCCTCGGCGCCGTCGATGGTCGCGCGAGCCTCCCGGCCGGAGTGGGCGACGACCAGGGGCCGGGCCGCTACCGACTCACCGAGCGCGACGACACCGAGCTCTTCTCCTGGGCGGTCGGCCCCGAGTCGATCAAGCGGGTGGTCCTGCCGGCCGAGCAGGAGACCTGGCGCACCGTCTGGGACCCCGCCGACATTCGCTTCCGCGAGCCCGCGACTCCCACGCGTCCGATAGCGCTGCTGGGGGTTCGGCCCTGCGACGTCGCGGCCCTGGGCGTCCTCGACCACGTGCTCGGCCAGCCCCCTTATGAGGACCCCCTCTACGCGCAGCGGCGCGCGGGCGGCGTGGTCATCGCGGTCGAGTGCACGCGACCGGCGACGACCTGCTTCTGCGCGTCGATGGGAACCGGGCCGGCGGCGACG
>JBOGFU010000146.1:0-10644 GCA_050743545.1 Acidimicrobiales bacterium
CGCTGGGTCCCTTCTCGTCGAGGCGTGAGAGCAAGGGAAGCCTAATGTTCAGCGCCCGGGCTAGGAGCGCTGGCCGCTCTGGCGGTCGGCCGCGCGCGTCGCCAACTCGTCGACGAAGTCGTTCATAGCGTCGCCCGAGTGACCCTTGACCCACGAGAAGGTGACGTCGCGCCCGACGTCCACGGTGAGCGCGAAGAGCTGCTCCCACAGGTCGCGATTGGCCACCGGCTTTCCCTGGGAGTTGCGCCAGCCGCGCCGTCGCCAGCCGACGTACCAGTGGTCGTGAAAACACTTCACCACGTAGGACGAGTCGCTCACGATCTCGATGTCGCCGTCGGGGTAGTCGCCCAGGGCCTCGATCACCGCGCGGATCTCCATTCGCTGGTTGGTGGTGTGCGCCTCGGCGCCGCTCGCGAACTCGCTACGGCCCCGCGCCCACGCCCATCCCCCCGGCCCGGGATTGCCGCGGCACGCGCCATCGGTGTGCACCTGGGTCATATGCGCCGAGTAACCCAGGCGTCGGGGTCCTCGGTAAATCGAGTGACGGCGCGCGGCAGGTCGCCGCGCAGGACTTGGCCGAGGGTGACGTGCTCGAGGACCTCGCGCAGGGTGCCGCGCACCGCGATCCACACGTCGATGAGATGGGTCGCCTCCCCCTCGTAGTGCAGGGTTTCGGGGCGCATCCCGCGCACCCCGGCCATCGGGCCACTGACCACCCGCAGGATGTCGGCGATCGTGAGGTCGTCGGGGTCGCGCGCGAGGCGAAAGCCCCCTTCGGGTCCCCGCTGGGACGAGACCAGCCCCCCGCGGCGCAGGTCCGAGAGGATCGCGCCGAGGAACTTCGCCGGCAGGTCCTGGTCCTTCGCGAGGTGCTCGGCCGACATCGAGTGATCGCTCGCCGCCAGGGTCAGGAGAGCACGGATCGCGTACTCGGCCTTGGCGGGTATCTGCACGGTCCCATTCTGCCCCAGGCCCCTGGCGCGGCGGGCCCCCGACCCTAGGGTGGTCCGGTGAGTGACCTCCGCCAGCGGCGTCTCTACCTGTGCGTGGGTCTACGCGACGACCTGGCCACGCTGATCCCCGCGGTGGTCGCGGGGGGCGTGGACGTCGTGCAGCTGCGTGACAAGGATCGCCCCGCAAGCGACGTCCTCGGCGCCGCGGCGACCCTCGCCGCACGCTGCCGCGACCTGGGCGTGCCGTTCATCGTGAACGACTCCCCGGAGATCGCCCTCGACGCCGGCGCCGACGGCGTCCACGTCGGCCAGGACGACGCGAGCGTCGAGCGGTGTCGAGAGCTTCTGGGGGGCGACGCGATCGTGGGGCTCTCCACCCACGAGCCCCGCGAGTTCGACGCCGGGCTCCTCGCCGACACGTCGTACCTGAGCGCGGGGCCGATCGAGGCGACCCCGACCAAGCCCGGCCGACCCGGCACGGGCGTCGACTACGCGGCGGCCTGTCAGCGAAGGAGCGACCGACCGGTCTTCGTCACCGGCGGCGTGCGCGCCGACAACGTCGGCGCGCTCGTCGGTGCCGGTCTGCGCCACTTCGTCGTCGTGCGCGCGGTGCTCGACGCGCGCGACCCCGCGGCGGCGGCGCGCGAGATTCGCGACGCGATCGAGGCGGCGCTCGCCTAGCGGTGCCGGTCGAGCCAGCCGAGCAGGGTGGCGACCATGCGAGGGTCCGCGCGCAGCTGGTGGCCCGCTCCTTGGATCATTCGCAGCTCGGCGCGCCCCTCCGCGGCGGCGACGAGGTCGCGAGCGTCGCTCGGGGGCACCTCGAGGTCCTCGGTGCCGTGGCCGATCAGGAGTCGGCGCGGGGCGACCCGCGCGATCGCCTCGAGCGGGTCGAGCGCCATGACGTCGGCGCGCAGGTGCTCGCCGTCGAGGAGGTCGCGCTCGTCACCCACGACCCCCGCGACCAGGATCGAGCGGCGGAAGTCGTCGGTGGGACCGCACCACGGAGAGAGGTGGGCCGGCGCGGCGAAGGTCGCGACCCCGCGCACGCGTTCGTCGTCGGCCGCGACGCACAGCGCGAGCGCGCCGCCGAAGCCAAACCCGGCGAGCGACAGCGGGGTGTCCGACGGGGCCACCGCGTCGAGGATCGCCGCGAGGTCGCCGCGCCACTGCGTCGCCGAGAACGTGCCCGTCGACCCGCCGACGCCCGACAGGGTCCCACTAGCGACGACCCAGCCCGACTCCTGCGCGAGGTGCGTCGCGAGCTCGGGCAGCAGCCCCGCGGCCTGACGGCCCATCCCGAGCGCTCGCGGCAGGCCGTGCACGAGCACCAGCACGTGGCTCGGCGTCGGGCGGCCCGGCGACGTCGCGACGCGTAGGTCGAGGACTGACGAACCGCTCTCGAGCCGCTCGAGGGCGAGCACGCCGCCTAGATGCCCAGCCGCTGAGCGATGAGCTCGCGGTGGTAGGCGGGGTCGCCGAGCAGGAGCTCGGAGCTCTTCGCACGCTTGAAGTAGAGGTGCGCGTGATGCTCCCAGGTGAATCCGATGCCACCGTGAATCTGGATGTTCTCCGCGGCGCAGTGAAAGTAGGCCTCGGAGCAGAACGACTTGGCGAGGCTCGCCGCGACCGCGAGGTCGTCGCTGCGCTCCTGGGCCGCCCACGTCGCGTAGTACGCCGCGGACTTGGCGGACTCGACGTCGAGGAGCATGTCGGCACACTTGTGCTTGATCGCCTGGAACGACCCGATGGGCCGCCCGAACTGAACCCGGTGCTTGGCGTATTCGACCGCGTTGTCGAGGACCCGCTGCGCGCCGCCCACCTGCTCCGCGGCGAGCGCCGCGGCGGCGATCTGCAGGGTCGTCTCGAGCCCGGCCAGCGCGGCGCCGTCGGCGCCGACCAACGCGCCGGGCGCTGCGTCGAGCACGACGCGACTCTGCTTACGCGTCTGGTCCATCGTGGGCAGGGACTCACGCGAGACCCCCGGCGCGTCGCCGCGAACGCAAAACAGGCTGAGCCCGGCGGCGGTCATCGCGGGCACAAAGATCAGGTCGGCCGTCGAGCCGTCGGTGACGAAGCTGCGCACCCCCGACACGGTCCACGCGTCACCGTCGCGCGACGCGGTGGTCGACGTGGTGGCGAGGTCCCAGCCGCCCGCGTCATCGGTCAGCGCGAGGGTGGCGATGGTCTCACCCGAGGCCATCCCCGGCAGGTGGGCGCCACGGTCGGCGTCGGTGCCCACGGTCATCACCGCGTTGGCCGCGAGCGCGACCGTGGAGAAGTAGGGCGCGCACAGCAGCGCCGCGCCCATCTCTTCGAAGACGACGTAGAGCTCCACGGGGCCGAAGCCCTGGCCGCCGAACTCCTCGGGGATGCCGAGGCCCTGCAGGCCCAGCTCGCCGGCCATCTGCGCCCAGACGGCGGGGTCGTAGCCCTCGTCGGTCGCCATGAGGCGTCGAACCTCGGCCTCGGGCGACTTCTCTTCGAGGAAGCGCTTGACCATCTTGCGCAGTTCGTCCTGCTCTTCGCTAAATCCGAAGTTCATTCGCGTCCCCTCTCACCGGCGTCGCCCCCCGGAGACTAGCCAATCCCCCGGTGGGCCCCCGTGGCAGTGTGGGGGCGTGAGCGACGTCGAGATGGTCTGGTCGGACCCCGCGACCGAGGTCCACCGCCTGGTGGTCGGACCGGTCGACAACAACGTCTACGTCGTGCGCTGTCGACGCACCGGCGAGGCGCTCCTGGTCGACGCGGCCAACGAGCCCGAGCGGCTGGTGGGCGTCGCGCGGGACCTCGGGGTCACCAACGTCGTGACCACCCACGGCCACTGGGACCACATCCAGGCGGTCACCGCGGCCCGCGACGAGGGGCTGGTGGTGTGGGTGCACGCCGGCGACGCCGACCAGTTGAGCGGCTACGACCACCTCATCGCCGACGGCGACGAGCTGAGCGCCGGCGACGTGCGCGTTCGCGCGCTGCACACCCCCGGCCACACCCCGGGTTCGGTGACCTACGAGCTCGTGGGTGCGCCCGTGCTCTTTACCGGCGACACGCTCTTTCCCGGGGGGCCCGGCGCGACCCACTTCGACAGCGGCGACTTCGCGACGATCATCACGTCGATCGAGCAGCGGATCTTCGGCGCGTTCGGCGACGAGGCGACGATCTGGCCGGGCCACGGCGCGCCGTCGACCCTCGGCGTCGAGCGACCCCACCTCGCCGAGTGGGTCGAGCGCGGCTGGTAGGAAGAGTTTTGGGGGGCCGCCGGTAGGCTCGTCGTCGTGCCCGAGGCCCTCTTAGAGCTGCGCAACCTCCACGTCGACGCCGACGGGGCGTCGATCTTGCGCGGGGTCGACCTGGTCGTCGGCGAGGGTGAAGTCCACGCGCTCATGGGCCCCAACGGCGCCGGCAAGTCGACCCTGGCCAACGTGGTCATGGGGCACCCCGGCTACGTCGTGACCGCCGGGCAGGTCATCTTGCGCGGGGAGGACATCACCGCGTGGAGCGCCGACGCGCGCGCGCGCGCCGGGGTCTTCCTGGCCTTTCAGTACCCCGAGTCGATCAGCGGGGTCTCGGTGACGCAGTTCCTTCGCCAGGCGATCGCCGCGCGCAAGGGCCTCGACGAGCTGAGCGTGCTCGAGGTCCGCCTCGACCTCGCCGAGTGGATGGACCGCCTCGGGATGGACCCCGCGTTCGCCGAGCGACACCTCAACGAAGGCTTCTCCGGCGGCGAGCGCAAGCGCAACGAGATCCTCCAAATGGCGCTGTTGGAGCCCGACCTCGCGCTGCTCGACGAGACCGACTCCGGGCTCGACATCGACGCGCTGCGCGTGGTGGCCCACGGCGTGCGCACCGTGCGCGCCCAACGCCCGGCGATGGGCGCGGTCCTGGTGACCCACTACGCCAAGCTCCTCGAAGAGGTCGAGCCCGACGCGGTTCACGTGCTCATCGACGGTCAGATCGTCGCCTCGGGCGGGGCGGACCTCGCGACGCGGATCGACGCCGACGGCTACGACGCGTGGCGCCGCGTGCCCTCGTGACGAGCTTCGACGCGCGCCGGGTGCGCGCCGACACGCCCGGGCTGCGCCGGACGATCTTCGACCGCCCGATCACCTACCTCGACTCGGGCGCGACCACGCTGCCCCCGCGCTCGGTGATCGAGGCCATGTCGCGCTACTACGAGCTCCACCACGCCAACGTGCACCGCTCGGTCTTCCAGACCGCCGCCGAGGCGACCGCGGAGTATGAGGGAGCGCGCGAGGCCGTCGCGGGGTTCATCGGCGCGCCGGGCGGCGCGCCCGAAGTCGTCTTCACGCGCAACACCACCGAGTCCTTTAACCTGCTGGCGCGCTCGTGGGGGGCCGCCCACCTGGGCGCCGGCGACGTGGTCCTGCTCAGCGAGATGGAGCACCACGCCAACGTCGTGCCGTGGTTCCAGCTGCGCGAGGCGACCGGCGTCGAGGTCCGCTTCTTGCCCGTCGACGACAGCTTCCGCCTCGACCTCTCCGAGCTCGAGCGTGACCTCGATCGGGTGCGCCTCGTGTCGATCTCGGGGATGTCCAACGTGTTGGGCACGGTCAACCCCGTCGCCGACGTCGCCGCGGCGGCCCACGCCGTCGGAGCGCTGGTCGCGGTCGACGCGGCCCAGCTGGTCGGCCACGGGCCGATGGACGTCACCGCGCTCGACGCGGACTTCGTGTGCTTCTCCGCGCACAAAATGCTCGGCCCCACGGGCATCGGCGTGTTTTGGACGCGCGAGGAGATCCTCGCCGACATGCCCCCCTTCCTGGGTGGCGGCGGGATGATCGCCGACGTTCGCCTCGACGGATTCACCCCGGCCAACGGCCCCACGCGCTTCGAGGCCGGCACCCCGGCGATCGCCGAGGCCGCTGGGCTCTTCGCCGCGGTGCGGTACCTGGAGGGCCTCGGAATGGACAACATCGCGCGCCACGACCGAGACCTGACCGCGCTCGCCCTCGCCCGCCTCGACGACGAGTTCGGCGATCGCGTCCGCGTCATCGGCCCGGCGACGACCGAGATGCGCGGCGGCGTGATCAGCCTCGACGTCCCGGGGGTCCACGCCCACGACGTCGCCCAGGTCCTCGACCAGATTGGCGTGTGCGTGCGCCCCGGACACCACTGCGCCAAACCACTCATGCGTCGTTTCGGCCTCGCGGCGACTGCGCGCGCGTCGTTCGGCCCGTACTCGGTGGAGGCCGACATCGACCCGCTGGTCGAAGGCCTGCACGACGCCATCAAGATGTTCGCCTAGCCGTGGCCAACCTCGACGAGCTCTACCGAGAGATCATCCTCGACCACTACCGCTCACCGCGCAACCGCGGCGAGCTTCCGTCCCCCCCGGCGCTGCGCGTGGAGGGCTTCAACCCGCTGTGCGGCGACGAGATCACCCTCTACCTCGACGTGCGCGACGGGGTGCTCGTCGACATCAAGGTCGCGGGCCAGGGCTGCTCGATCTCCCAATCGTCGGCGTCGCTCATGAGCGCGGCGGTCAAGGGCCGCTCGCTCGCCGACGTGAACGCCGCGGTTGAGCGTTTCAAGCGACTGATGACCGTCCACGAGTCCGGCCCGGGCGCCGCCGACGACACCGAGGAGGTCGACCTGCGCGCCCTCGGCGAGCTCGCCGCACTTCAGGGCGTCGTCAAGTTTCCGGTGCGTATCAAGTGCGCGACGCTGGCCTGGAACACCCTCGTCCAGGGCCTCGCCGACGCCTGATTAGGACGGCGGGCAGGGCGTCGGGTCAAATGAGGGGACGGCCGACGTCGGGTTCGTGGTCGTCGTCGTGGGCGCCGTCACGTGGTGCTTGCCCGACCCCTTGGTTGTCGTGGTCGGTAGGGGCACGGTGGTCGTGGTCGTCGCCACCGTCGGCGGCATCGGCGTCTGCAGCGCCGCGTTGGGCGGAGGGTTGGTCGGAGGGGTCAGCGCGCTGCCAAACACGTTGACCAGGAGCTGCTGGGCCTCGGGCTGTTGGACGAAGAGCACGTCGGCGCCGCCCATGACGCCTCCGATCGTGGGCACCGTATAGGTCCGGATCGCATTGGAGTTAAGAGAGTGGAACTTGAGCGCCAGTCCGATGAGCTCGTTGAGCGACCACGTGCTGTCGATGGTCACGCCCTGGGGGACGTTGGTAAAGAATGAGTTGAGGGCGACGGGGTTGAAGAGGTCGCCCTTCACCCGATTGAGCATCGCGCGCAAGAACGCGTTCTGACGGTCGATGCGTCCGAAGTCACTGGTGCCGTCGTACTGCCAGCCCAGCGAGGTGATCGCCGAATACTGCGCGTCGGGGGCCATCTGCGCCCACCCCTTGGGCAGCTGGTAGGTCCCGTGGGGCAGGTAGAAGAAGTGGCGTGAGCGCGCGACCGCGAGCGCCTGGAAGCCCGTAACGAGCTGGCAGCCCGCGTGGCGGATCTGCAGGTCCGAGTTGGGATCGAACGACGGGTAGGGAAAGCGCAGGTAGACCCCGTGGATCGCTTCGGCGGCGTTGATCAGACCGGCGAAGTTGACCTGAACCACGTGGTTGATCGTGATGCCGAAGTTCGCCGTGATCGTCTGGACGAGCAGCGACGGGCCGCTCCCGTAGTTGACGTTGATGCGGTTGAACCTCCCGTAGAGGTTCTGGTTGGCGAGCAGAGTCACCACCGTGTCGCGCGGGATTGACACGATGCTCACCGTGTCGTTGACCGGGTCGACGTGAATGATCTTGACCACGTCGCTTCGCTGGCCCGAGACGCTCGACGCCCCGGTCTCGCGCGCCAATGCGCTCGACAGCCCCGAGCGGTTGTCCGAGCCGATCGCCAAGATGTTGAAGGGCTGGTTCGGCTCGGGATACTTAATCCCGGGAACGGAGATGGTGGGAACTTGATGGAACCGGTACTGCGCGTAGAGGTAGCCGCCACCGGCGAGGAGTCCGAGGAGAACGACGACCGACATCCCGGCGATCAGCCAGCGACGTCCTCGGCGCCTCGGGGTGAGGTGCCCACGTTGGCGGCGCTTGACCCCGCTGCGTTGGTCGACCGCGTCACCGAGCGCCTTGAGGCGCTGTTCGTTGGCGAGCGCGCGGCGCTCGGCGTCATCCGAAGGATTCGAGCGGCCACGCGACGCGCTGTGGCGTCCGTCGGGCATCGCGCAACTCTACCAACGCCCCGGCACCGCCTCGGGTCAACGAGCCTCTTTGAAGGGCTCGTAGCCGTCGCGCTCTAAGACCTCGGAGAGTTCGGGACCGCCGGACGCGACCACGCGACCACCGCTCATGACGTGGATGGCCGTGGGGGTCAGCTCCTCGAGGAGTCGACGAAAGTGGGTTATCGCCAACACCCCGCATCCCCACTCGGTCGTCGCCGCCGCGAGACGGCGCGCGACAGCACCGAGGGCGTCTACGTCGAGCCCCGAGTCGACCTCGTCGAGCAGCGCGAAGCGCGGTCGCAACACACCGATCTGGACGACCTCGGCGCGCTTGCGCTCACCGCCCGAGAGGTCGACGTTGACGAATCGCTCGAGCACCTCAGGTCGCAGGCCGACGCGCGCGACCTCGTCGGCCAGGCGCGCGTCGAGACCCGCGACGTCGGCGCCCGCGGCCACGAACAGGTCGCGCGGGCGAACCCCGGGGACCTCGATCGGCTGCTGCATCGCGAGCATGAGTCCGGCCCGCGCGCGTTGCGTCGCGCTGAGGGCCAGCAGGTCGACCCCGTCGAGGGTCACTGACCCGTCGAGGACGCGATAGCCCGGATGCCCGGCGAGCGCGTGGGCCAGGGTCGACTTGCCCGACCCGTTGGGACCCATGATGACGTGCACCTCACCCGAGGCCGCTTCGAGGTCGACGCCGCGCAGGACCTCGACGCCGCCGACCTCGACGCGCAGTCCCTCGACGTGAAGCGTGCTCACGGCAGCTCCACGAGGACGCGACCGCCGTCGACGCGCGCGTCGTAGCGCGCGACGGGGCGTGTCGCCGGCAGCGACGTGGGCGCCCCGTCGACGAGGGAAAACATCGACCCGTGGCGAGCACACTCGATCTCGCGCGCGTCGGCGTCGACCTCGCCGTCGGCGAGACTGAAGTCCTCGTGGCTGCAGCGGTCGTCCAAGACGTACACGTCGCCCCCCAGCCGCACGAGGACGAGCAGGCGGTCAGCCACGCGAACCTGGCGTGCCGCGCCATCGGTGAAGTCGTCCAACGCCCCGAGGTCGACCGCGCTCACCACGCCATCTCCACTCGAGACAAGACGCTCGTCACGTCGCCTTCGACGAGTCGCGCCACCTCCACCGGCATCTCGGCCAGCATTTCGTTGAAGAACCCCACCAGGAGGAGTCGTCGCGCGTCGGCGCGCTCGACCCCGCGCGACGCGAGATACCACAGCTGGAGCTCGTCGAGGGGCCCGACCGTCGACGCGTGAGCACAGAGCACGTCGTTCTCACGGATGTCGAGGTTGGGCACCGAGTCGGCGTGCGCGTGGC
This sequence comes from Acidimicrobiales bacterium, assembly GCA_050743545.1. Taxonomy (GTDB): domain Bacteria; phylum Actinomycetota; class Acidimicrobiia; order Acidimicrobiales; family RAAP-2; genus RAAP-2. Next base: position 9,414 of record JBOGFU010000146.1, read on the forward strand.
GCGACAGGAGCAGGTTGTGATTGGTCTGGCGTGCGTCGGTGCGTCGCGCGCCCTTCTCTATCTCGATGAGCCCGGTGTAGATCGAGCGCGACGAGTCCGCGACCGCCCCCTTAGACAGCAGCGTCGAGCGGCTGCGCGCGCCGAGGTGCAGCTGGTGGGTGCGAAAGTCGTGGACCTGGTCGCCCGAGCCGAGGAAGGTCGTGCGCAGCTCGTTCTGCGAGCTCGCGCCGACGAGCACCGCGTCGTTGCGCGACCGGTCGTAGTGGCCGCCGATACCGACCACGGCCTGGTGGAGCCGGGCGTCGCGCCCCAGGCGAGCGAGGGAACGCCCGACGTGCCACGCGCTCGACGCCAGCCTCTGGTAGGTGAGGAGCCGCAGCGACGCGCCGTCGGCGAGGTCGACCTCGAGGGAGGGCACCACCAGCGCGTCGGCGCCGCCGACGAGGCACTCGACGACGACCGCCTGGGCCCCCGCGCCCAGCTCAATGCGGGTCGTGGGAAACGCCGCGCTCGACGCGACGCGTTGGAGAATGACCACCGGCGACACCAGGGTCGCCCCGGGCGCGACTCGCACCAGCGTCGTTTCGGGCGACAGCGCCCCCCCGAGCAGGCTGAACGCGTCGGGGTCGTCCTCGCCTGACGCGGGCGAGAGTCGCTGGACGGTGAGCTCTGGAGAGTCGCTGCCGGCGTCCACGCAGTAGCCGTCAACGACGCTCACGACCCGCGCCGCGGACGCCGACAGGTTGTCCGCGGCCGAGTCCGCCGCGTCGCCGGGCTCGTTCGGCACGACGTAGCGGTCGAGGTCGAGCCCGCCCAGGGGCGCGTAGCGCCACACTTCGTCGACCGTCGTGGGCAGGCCCCTCGCCTCGAAGCCAGCCCAGGCGCGTTGACGCTCCGACTCGTCGGGCCGGGCGCGCAGAAATGAGTGGGCGGAGTCGGCGAAGGTCGTCATAGGCGCGCGGGGCCTAGGCAGTGTACCGGTGGGGCCCCTGGTGGCGAACGACCCGGCACCTAGTCTGATCGTGTCGATCGGAGTCCACGATGTTCACGTCCGAGGTGCTCACGCTGGAGGTCGACGGCCCCGTGGCGACCCTCTACCTCGACCGCGCCGCGAAGCGTAACGCGCTGGGCCGCGCGTTCTGGCGCGACCTCGGCGACGCCGCGGCCGAGCTCGACGCCAACGACGACGTTCGCGCGGTCGTCCTCGCCGCGCGCGGCCCGTGCTTTAGCG
>JBOGFU010000147.1:0-3885 GCA_050743545.1 Acidimicrobiales bacterium
CGCCGAAGCGGAATCGCTCGGGGGTCAGCCACGTCGAACCCGCGGACTCGTTGACCACGACCAGGTAGCGGATCGCGTCCTTGGTGGAGCGGATCCCACCGGCGACCTTGACGCCGACCACCTGGCCGGTGGTCTCGGCGAAGTCGCGCACCGCTTCGAGCATGACCAGCGCGACGGGCAGCGTGGCGTTGACCGTGACCTTGCCCGTGGAGGTCTTGATGAAGTCCGCGCCGCCCAGCATCGCGAGCCAGCTCGCACGGCGCACGTTGTCGTACGTCTGGAGCTCACCCGTTTCGAGGATGACCTTGAGGTGGGCGTCGCCGCACGCGGCCTTGACCGCGACGACCTCGTCGAAGACCTGGCCGAGGCGGCCCGACAGGAACGCGCCGCGGTCGATGACCATGTCGACTTCGTCGGCGCCCGCGGCGACGGCGTCGGCGACGTCGAGGAGCTTGACGGCGAGCGACGCGCGGCCCGAGGGAAACGCGGTCGCGACCGACGCCACGGCCACCGGCGCCGCTCCCAGGCAGGACCGCGCGTGCGCGACCAGGTCCGGGTAGACGCACACCGCGGCGACCGACGGCACCGTGGGGTCGCCCGCGTCGGGGCGCACCGCCTTCGCGCACAGCGACGTCACGCGCCCGTCGGTGTCGGCGCCCTCGAGCGTGGTGAGGTCGACCATGGAGATCGCGAGGTCGATCGCCGCGAGCTTGGACGACTTCTTGATCGAGCGCGTCGCCAGTTTCGCCGCGCGAGCGTCGGCGCCGACCGCGTCCACCCCCGAGAGGCTCGCCAGTAGCGCGCGTAGCTGGGCCTCGTCGCGCACCGAGGGCACCGCCCGGTCGGGCGGGATTAGGACGGCCCGTTCGGCGGGCGCCACCGGGCGCAGGGCCGCGATGCTCACGGCGCCCACGCTACCAACGACCTCCGTGGCCGCCTCACAACGCGTAGCGCGGGAGTTGACCCGCGGCGAGGCGCGCGGCGAGGCTCGGCGCGGCGGCGTCACGCTCGGAGACAATCGCCTCGGCGGTGAGGGGCCACGCGACGCCAACCTCCTTGTCGAAGGGGTCGACGCCGAGTTCGGTCTCCGCGTCGTAGGGCGACGACAGCAGATAGGCCAGCGACGCCGACTCGCTGGTCACGCAGAACCCGTGGGCGACCCCCACGGGCAACAGAACCGATCGGCCGACGTGGGCGGCGAGGGGAATCCTCTCGACGCGCCCGAACGTGGGCGATCCTTCACGTACGTCGACGACGACGTCGACCAACTCGCCGTCGACGCAGGTGACGACCTTCGCCTGGCCCTCGGGGGCGAGTGAGTAGTGGAGCCCGCGCACGACCCCGAACGACGAGCGCGAGAGGTTGGCCTGGGCCGCCGCGAAGGTGACCCCCGACGCCGCGAGGTCACCCAGCTTGAACCACTCGCGAAAGAAGCCCCGGTCGTCACCCCACACCGGTGAGTCGAGGACGAGGACGCCCGGGATGTCGCGGGTCTCGACGTTCACGCCACCGCGCTCTTTAGCGGCCGCCACCACCACTCGTTGTCGCGGTACCACGCAACCGTCGCGGCCAGCCCGTCGTCGAAGCCGACCGACGGCGCGTAGCCGAGCTCGTCGCGGGCCTTGGACCAGTCGACGCTGTAGCGCCGGTCGTGGCCGAGGCGGTCCGCGACGGGCTCGACGCGCGACTCGTCGGCGCCGGTGAGCGTGAGCAGGCGGGTCGTGAGGTCGCGATTGGTCAGTTCGGTGCCGCCGCCGATGTTGTAGACCTCGCCCGCGCGGCCACGCTCGAGCGCGGCGAGCACGCCCGCGCAGTGGTCGTCGACGTGGAGCCAGTCGCGCACGTTGAGGCCGTCGCCGTAGAGGGGCACTGAGCGCCCCTCTAACAGGTTGGTCACGAACAGCGGGATCACCTTTTCGGGGAATTGGCGCGGGCCGTAATTGTTGGAGCATCGCGTGACGACGACGTCGAGGTTGTAGGTGCGGTGGTACGCCAGCGCGGCCAGGTCGGAGCCGGCCTTGGACGCCGAGTACGGCGAGTTGGGTTCTAGGACGTGGTCCTCGCGCCACGAGCCCACGGCGATGGACCCGTAGACCTCGTCGGTTGAGACGTGCACGAAGCGCCGCACGCCGCCGCGTCGCGCCGACTCGAGCAGCTGTTGGGTGCCGAGCACGTTGGTGACGAAGAAGTCGTGGGCGCCGGCGATCGAGCGGTCGACGTGGCTCTCCGCGGCGAAGTGCACGACGACGTCCGAGCCGGCGAGCGCGTCGTCGGTTGCGGTCGCGTCGTTGATCGAACCGTGCACGAACGTCGCGCGCGCGTCGCGCAGCGCGGCGTCCATGTTTTCGCGGCGCCCCGAATAGGTCAGCGCGTCGAGGAGCACGACGTCGTCGTAGCCGAGTCGCTCCGCGTTGTCCAAGAACACTTCGGCGAAGCGCGATCCGATAAAGCCCGCGGCGCCGGTGATCACTGCGCGCATAGGGACCTCACCAGGGAAAGGGAGAAACGGGACTCGTATACTAATGGAGTGAAGGGAATCATTCTGGCGGGCGGCAGCGGTACGCGCCTGTTTCCCATCACCCGCGCGGTGTCCAAGCAGCTGCTGCCCATCTACGACAAGCCAATGATCTACTACCCGCTGAGCACTCTCATGCTGACCGGGCTGCGCGACGTCCTACTCATCACGACGCCCCACGACCAGGACGCGTTCAAGCGCCTGCTCGGCGACGGGTCGCACCTCGGACTGTCGATCTCCTACGTCGTCCAGGACGCCCCCAACGGCCTCGCCGAGGCGCTGATCCTCGGCGAGCGGTTCCTCAACGGTGACAAGTGCGCGCTCATCCTGGGCGACAACCTCTTCTACGGCCCCGGGCTCGGCACGCACCTCGCGGGCAACACCGACGTCGAGGGCGCGCTCATCTTCGCCTACCAGGTCAGCGACCCATCGCGCTACGGCGTTGTCGAATTCGGCGTTGACGGGCGCGTGATCTCCATCGAGGAGAAGCCCGCCCGCCCTAAGAGCAGCTACGCGGTGCCAGGGCTCTACTTTTACGACGAAAAGGCCGTGAAGATAGCCCACGAGCTCACGCCGAGCGATCGCGGCGAGCTCGAGATCACCGCGCTCAACAACGCCTACTTAGAGCGCGGCGAACTGCGCGCCCAGCCACTGAGCCGCGCGACGACGTGGCTCGACACGGGCACCCACGAGTCGCTCTACGAGGCCGGCGGCCTTATCCGCACCCTCCAGCACCGCAACGGCATGCGCATCGGCGACGTCGAGCAGATTGCCCGCGACCAGGGCTGGGTCTGAGCCGGCGCTCCTCAGTGACGACGGGGACCACAAGCGCGTCCCACGTCTTCTTCGATCCCTCTCGATCGCGAACGTCAGGACAATTGATTTGAGCAGCTTGTGGTCCAACCGCGTCTCGCGTACACCCCGATTGTCGTAGATGAGTTGAGTATCTTGACCAGGCGGTAGCGGCCACCCAGAACCGTTCCCAGTTGGACGTTGTCGACTTCGACAACGAGGTCCGGCCTCGTCAGAACGATTTCCCGACCTACGACCGATTGCGTACTGAACCAGTTTTCATCGAGAACCCCGACCTCGGTCTTGGTCGACTCGGGGGCAGTTTTGGCGATTGTTGAATTGGTGATACCGCGAAGGTCGATGAGAGTGAGGTCTTGGCGGAGGAACCCGAGATAGCCAATTTCGCTCGTTGCGACGCTGGCTCCACGCGGTGCGCAACGAAGTAGGCGCGATATCGCCACCCAGACTGGAGCGAAATGTTCCGCGGTATCACCCGTGATCAGGGATTGGTCGCTTACGCCGGAAAGGCTCCATGCTGGCGCGTTGACGTAACTAAGCGGTATCACGGAGGTGGCGAC
>JBOGFU010000148.1:0-12708 GCA_050743545.1 Acidimicrobiales bacterium
CTTGATGGGCGTGTCCACGACGTTGACCACGAGTCGGCCCCCGTCAAAGCTCGCGAGGGCCCGCGCGAGGCCGGTCGCGCCCGCGAGGTCGTAGAACGTGAAGGCCCGCTCGTTCCACCCGGGGCCCGTCAGCCCCTCGGTCTCGTCGGGTATGAGCCGCGCCCCCGTGGCGACCACCAGCACGTCGTAGGCGAGCTCCTCGCCGCTCGCGAGGTGCACGCGCCTCGATGCGAGGTCGACCAGCTCAATGGCGCTGACCCGGTAGTCGATGCCGTCGTGGAGTTGCTGGCCCCGCGGGCGCACGATGTCCTCGGGCCGGGTCAAGCCAAAGGGCACGAAGAGCAGACCGGGCTGATAGACGTGGACGTCGTCCTGGTCGACACAGATGATGCGCACGTCGTCGCGTGAGAACGCTCGACGGAGTCGGTTGGCCGCGAGCGTGCCCCCGGTTCCGGCCCCCAGGATGACGATTCGCTCCATGGAACTCCTCGAGCCCAGGTTCGCACCGGGCCGCGGGTGAGTCCTAGGGCCGAAGGTCAGAACGCCGCGGCCGCGCGCGCGACGGCGTCCACCGAGCGCGCCACGTCGGCCCAGTCGGTCGCCCAGCTGCTCACCGAGACCCGCAGCACGTCGCACCCGTGCCAGCGAGACCCGCTCATCCAGACCGTCCCCTCCGCGATGAGCCGCTCGGTGACCGCGCGCGTCGTCTCGTCGCTGTCGAAGGCGACCGAGACCTGGGTGTAGACGACGTCGTTGAGCACGCGCAGCCCGGGGACCCGGCTCAGCCCGTCGGCGATGGCGACCGCGTGGTCGTGGAGCCCCGCGACGAGGTCGGTGACCCCGGAGCGCCCGAGCGACGCGAGCGCCGCCCACACCGGCACCCCGCGAGCGCGCCGCGAGAGCTCCGGGACGCGCTCCTGGGGGTCGCCGTGCGCGGGGTCCTCGATGAGGTAGTCGGCGTGGACCCCCATGGACGAACGCATCGCGCGCGAGTCCGCGACGATGGCGATCCCGCAGTCGTAGGGGACGTTGAGGGTCTTGTGGGCGTCGCTCGACCACGAGTCGGCCGCGGCCACGCCCGCCGTCAGCTCGGCCAGCGCGGGCACGGTCGCCGCCCACAGCCCGAACGCGCCGTCGACGTGGACCCACGCGCCCGCGTCGTGGGCGACGTCGATCGCCTCGTCGAAGGGGTCGAACGCGCCGGAGTGGATGTTGCCCGCCTGCAGGCAGACGATCGTCGCCTGGCCCGCGGGCACCGCGTCGAGCGCGGACGTGAGCGCGTCGACCTTGATCCTCCCCTGGTCGTCGGCCTCGACCGCGACTGGCTCGCCGAGCCCGAGGAAGCGCAGCGCGAGGTCGACGGTGTCGTGGCGCTCGGCGCCGACGATCACCGTGATCGGCGGGGAGCCCGCCAGGCCCCGGCCGACGTCCCAGCCGGCCTCGGCGAGCACCGTGTCGCGCGCGGCGCACAGCCCGACGAAGTGGGCCATCGTCGCGCCCGTCACGAACCCCACCGAGGACTCCGCGGGCAGGCCGAAGAGCTCGAGCAGCCAGCGCGCGGCGGTCTCCTCGGCCGCGACGACCCCGGGGGTCGCGATGCGGAGCCCGGCGTTCTGGTCCCACGCGCTCACGAGCCAGTCGGCGGCCAGCGCCGCGGGCAGGGTGCCGCCCATGACCCAGCCGTAGAAGCGCCCCGACCCGCCGGCGATGAGTCCGTCGCCGGCCGCGGCGGCGAGCTGGTCAATGACGACCTCCGGCGACGTGGGGGCCCTCGCTCAGCGAGTCACCAAAGAGCGAGAGGAGGTCGTCGACGGTGGCGCGCGGCCCGACGTGGCGGTCGCGCACGGTGTCGAGCCACTCGAGTGAGTGCGCGTGGGCACGGCCCAGCGCGGCCTCGTAGAGCTCCCGGTGCTCGCTCACTGCGTCCTCCCCGCGGGCGCTCGCGTCGGCGAGGCTCCGCGGCCAACCTACCCGGCGCGCCGCTCGTTGCCTAAGGGACGGTCGTCGCGGGAACGGGGGCGACGAGAGGAGTACCTTGGGGCCACCCGAGAGAGACGAGGTCCCGTGGAGAGTTCGCGCCGACACCCCAAGGCCCGCACCGTCGCCCTGGTGGGCCGCAACGGCGCGGGCAAGACCTCACTCCTCGAGGCGATGGTCGTCGCGGCCGGGGGGCTCGAACGACCGGGCAAGGTCGACGACGGCACCGCGCTGGGCGGGCGCGACCCCGAAGAGCGGGTCCACCAGATGTCCCTCGGGATCACCATGGCCCCCATCTGGGTCGGCGACGACAAGCTCACGATCGTCGACACCCCGGGGTTCATCGACTTCTACGGCGACGTCGAACGCGCGCTCGACGTCGCCGACGTCGCGCTCCTCGTCGTGAGCGCGGTCGACGGCGTCCAGGCCGACACGGGCGTGCTGTGGCGCTACTGCCGCGACGCGGGCGTGCCGGTCGTCGTCGTCATCAACCAACTCGACCACGAGCGCGCGGACTTTGAATCCACGTTGGGCGCCCTAGAGAAGCTCGTCGGCCCCGCGCTCGCGCCCATGGAGCTGCCCATCGGCCTGGGGGCCTCCTTCTCCGGGGTCGTCGACCTGCTCGCCGACGACGCCATCACCTACGCGTCGGGCCGGCCCGTCCACGGCCCGGTGCCCGCCGAGCTCGCGGAGTTAGAGCACCGCGTGCGCGACAGCTTGCTTGAGGCCATCGTCGTCGGCGACGACTCGATGACCGAGCGGTACTTGGAGGGCGACGTGCCCTCGATGGACGAGCTCGAGGGGGTGATGGGCTCGCTCATGGCCGAGGGCCGGATCTTCCCGGTCACGTGCGCGTCGGCGACCGGCGCGATCGGCGTCGACCGCCTCGTGAGCCTGCTGGACGAGGTCGCCGAGAGCCGCCCGATCGCGATGCTGGAGCGGGGCGAGGTCGTGTCGCTCCCGCGCGACCCCGACGGCGACGCGGTGCTGCGCGCGTTCAAGGTCATCGTCGACCCCTACGTCGGGCGCATCGTCGTCATGGAGGTCGTCTCCGGGACGGTCGCCAACGAGGCGGTGCTGGTCAACTCGCGCACCAAGTCCGACGAGCGCCTGCACGGGCTCAGCTACCTCGTTGGCTCCAAGCTCGTCGCGGTCGAGCGCGCGGTGACCGGCGACGTGGTCGCGGTGGCCAAGCTCACCTCCGTCCAGGTCGGCGACGTCTTGGAAAAGCGCGGGCGCGACTTGGCGCCCCTGCCGATGACGCCGGTGACCCCGGCGATGTCGGTCGCAATGGTGGCCAACGACAAGGACGACGACAAGGTCTCGACCGCGCTGCACCGCCTGGCCGAGGAGGACCCGTCGCTGCGCGTGCGCTTCGACGCCGCGTCGCGTCGTCTGATCGCCGACGTCATGGGCGAGATGCACCTGCAGGTGACCCTGGAGCGCCTCAAGCGGCGCTTCCACGTCGAGGTGACAACCGCTCCCCCGGCGGTCACCTACTTCGAGACGATCCTGAAGCCCGCCGACGTCGAGGGCCGCCTCAAGAAGCAGACGGGGGGCCACGGCCAGTTCGCCGTGGTCAACGTCAAGGTCGAGCCCCTCGACCCCACCCAGCCCTTTGAGTTTGTCGACGCGGTCGTGGGCGGGTCGGTGCCGCGCCAGTACATCAGCGCAGTCAAAAACGGGATCGAAAAGGCGATGCACCACGGCGGGGCCTTCGGCCAGCCGGTGGTGGGCGTGCGCGCGACCCTTTACGACGGCAAGCACCACGCGGTCGACTCCTCGGAGGCCGCGTTCGAGGTCGCGGGGTCGATGGCCCTCAAGAACGCGCTGGAGAAGTCCGGGACCTGCGTCCTGGAGCGCGTCATGGAGGTCGACGCGGTCGTTCCCGGCGAGTGCCTGGGCGACGTCCTCACCGACCTGTCGGGTCGACGCGGCAAGGTCATGGGCACGGGCCAGGACGAGTCGGGCGCGAGCCGGGTGACCGCCCACGTCCCGGAGGCCGAGCTCACGCGCTACGGGCTCGACCTGCGCTCGATGACCGGGGGTCGCGGTCGCGTGACCATCACCCCGCACCACCTCTCCGAGGCGCCCAAGGCCGCGGTCAAGGAGAAGGCGGCAGCCGCGCGCTAGGCGAGCTCGTCGGCCAGCACGGCGACGGAGTCGACGACCCGACTGGGCCGGTAGGGGAAGAGTTCCGCCGCACCGGGCTCGGAGACGCCCGACAGCACCAGGACCGTGTGGAGCCCGGCCTCCAACCCCGCGACGACGTCGGTGTCCATCCGGTCGCCGATGATTGCGGTGGTCTCGGAGTGGGCCCCTAACTGGCGCAGCGCCGAGCGGATCATGAGGGGGTTGGGCTTGCCCACGTAGTAGGGACGTCGCCCGGTCGCCGTCGAGATCAGCGCCGCGACCGAGCCTGTCGCGGGCAGCGGGCCGTCGGCGCTCGGTCCGGTCTCGTCGGGGTTGGTCGCGATGAAGCGCGAGCCCTCGCCAATGAGGCGCACCGCGGCGGTGATCTGCTCGAAGCTGTAGTTGCGGGTCTCGCCGAGCACCACGTAGTCGGGGTGCAGCTCGGTCAGGGTGTAGCCCACCTGGTGGAGCGCGGTGGTGAGTCCGACCTCGCCTATTACGAACGCGCTGCCCTTGGGCCGCTGGGCCTGTAGAAACGCCGCGGTCGCTAGGGCCGACGTCCAGATCGCGTCCTCGGGCACGACGAGCCCCACGTGACGCAGTCGCGCGCTGAGGTCGCGCGGGGTGTAGATCGAATTGTTGGTCAGCACGAGGTAGGGAGTCGAGCGGGCACGCAACGCGTCCAGGAATCGCTCGGCGCCGGGGATGGGCTCGTCCTCGCGCACCAAGACGCCGTCCATGTCAATCAGCCAGGAGGCGACCCCGCGGGCGTCGGTGATGGATGCCGCACTGTCGGCCATCGCCGCCTCCTCTCGTCGGCTCGACCCTACCGGTTTGACCCGCTCCGCCCGAATGAGACGCGTCGCGCCACCCTCACAACGTCGGAGGTGTGTACGCCCACGACGCGCCCAGTGCGCGACGCACGCTCTCGGCGTACCTGTCGAGGCCCGCGTCGTCACTGCCCTCGTCGTCCTCGTCGCGATCAAAGTTCGGCTGGTCGAGCAGAACGACGAGTCGCGTGCCGTCGGCCACCGCGAAAAGTCCGGCCCCGGTCGCCGCCGCGGCGAGGTCGGCGGCGTCGTAGCCCTCGCTGGGTTCGGCGACGTAGGCGGTGAGCGACGTGCCGTGGTCGGCCGCGTCACCGGCCACACTCAAGCATCCCGACGTCGGCACGAAGGCCCCGGGAACGATTAAGGAGAACAGAGATCCCGCGAGTTGGCTCTGGACAATCGGCCCCGCCACCATGGCGTGTGTCTGCTCGAGGTCGTCGGCGAGTGACGCCGCCACCTGGGCCAAGTTGGTCGACGGCGCATATCCGACGACGTCGTCGGGGCGACGCGGCGTGCTCAGCCACGACCCCGTCGTCGACGTGTCCGACAGCACCAACGTCTTCAGGAGCCCGACGCCGTAGGAGGTCGTGACCTCCGCGACGTGGCACTGGGCCAGCGACTCGACCCGGTTCATGGACTCCAGCACGACGTCGAAGCGCCGGGCCATCGCGGGTGGCGCGTTGGTCACGAACACGTCCTGCATCGAGTCGAGGTCGCGCCCGGCGTCGCGAGCGATGAACACCGCGGCCTTCATCCACGAGTCCCACGGGACGTCGGTCACTCGGGGGAATAACGCGTAGCAGTCGAGGACGTCGTCGACCAGCGTCAGCGACGCGCGACGACGCGCGGCGACCACGCGGCGCTCGGCGTAGAGGCCCAGCGTTGACAGGTCGCCCTCTTCCAACGCGACGGGACCGCCGCGTCGCGACTCGGCCAGGACGCCCACAACTCGACGCACGGCGTCATCATTCGGGTCATCGACGTATCGCACGAGGTCCTCGGAGCGCCGCGCGTAGGCGAGGGCGACGAGCCCCTCCGAGAGCCCCGCGTGGTCCATTGGCCAACGCTAGGAGACGCGCGGCCCCGGCGGGCGCAGCGGACCTTGGGGTGTTGGCACCCAGCGCGCGGTACGGCTACCCATCTCACTCGCGGGCACCCCAACGGGCAAGATTTGGTGAGGACACTCGGACCGAGACAGGGGGCAGCGACGGCGTGAAACAGCTGCTTCGCGTCGACCTCTACCGCTTCCGAGTCACGTTCCGGCGTCGGTGGGGCTCCTACGTCGGACTCGTGGTGCTGCTCGCGCTGCTCGGGGGGACCTCACTCGGCGCGATCGCCGCGGGTCGTCGCACCGCGTCCTCGTTCCCGGTGTATCTCGCCAGCACCAATCCCTCGGCCACCATGATCTTCTCGGGGTTCGACGACCCCGCGCTCGGGCAGAAGACGGGTTACAACCCGTCGATCAACGCGGCGATCGCGCGCTTGCCCCTCGTCACGGCTGCCGCGGTGCAGGTCGGGTACGACGGCAACATTGACCTGTCAAGCCTTCGCGGTGTCCACCTCCACATGACGGGCGGAGAGACGCCACCGGCCGTCGTGGGCGGCACCGAGTCCGTCACGATGGACCGTTTCACCCTCGTCGAAGGCCGCATGTTCGACCCACGAAGCACCGACGAAGGGGTCATGAACGCCCAGGCCGCGCGAGAGCTCGGCGTGCACGTCGGCTCGGTGATCGGGCTGCCGATCTACACCGACGCCGAGGCGACGTCCAACACGTACAACGGCCCGCCCTACCGAGTCGTCAAGGTGAAGCTCGTGGGTGAGGTGGTCTTTCCCCAAGACGTCGTCGCCGACGACATCAGTCGACTGGGCTCGGCGAGCATCCAACTCTCGACGGCGCTCAACGCCGAGCTCGAGGGCTGTTGCGCCTACTACTCGGGTGTCGCGGTCCAGCTTCATGGCGGCACGGCCAGCACCGCGCGCTTCCAACGCGAGGTCCAGGCCGTGGACCCCCTGGCCTCGGGTGGGCCCGGCGGCGGGCCGACCGCGGACACCGTGAGCGCCCAGGCACGACGCGCGATCGAACCCGAGGCCGTCGCCCTGGAGCTCTTCGGCGCGATCGCCGGGCTCGCGGCGCTGCTCATCGCGGGGCTGGCGGTCGGGCGACAGCTGCGCTCCGGATCGACTGAGATGAGCGTGCTGCGCGCGCTCGGCGCGACACGCGCGATGACCTTGGGCGACGGCCTGGTGGGGGTGCTGGGGTCGATCATCGTCGGCGGGCTGCTCGCGGTCGGTGTCGCGGTGGCGCTCTCACCCCTCTCACCCCTGGGACCCGTGCGTCACGTCTACCCCGCCCCCGGCGTGAACGCCGACTGGACCGTGCTAGGGCTGGGCTTCGCGGCGATCGTCGTGGTGGTGGGCGCGAGCGCGCTGTGGACCGGGACGCGTGAGCTGCGTCGCCTGACCTCGCGGGGTCGCGCGCGGTCCCAGCGCCACGGCCCGGGCGTGGAGCGGCTGGCCTCCCTGACGGCGCTGCCCATCTCGGTGGCGACCGGCCTGCGCTTCGCGGTCGAGTCCGGCCGGGGGCGCAACGCCGCGCCCATGCGATCGGCGATCCTCGGCACGGTGATCGCGGTCACGGTGCTCGTGACCACGGTGACCTTCGGCGCGAGCCTGGACAGCCTGGTGTCGCACCCACGCCTCTACGGCTGGAACTGGAACTACGCCATGCTGTCGGGATTCGCCGGCCAGGAGGACCTGCCCGCGCCCGCGGTCGCGGCCGCGTTCAACCACGACCCCACCGTCGCCGCGTGGTCCGGGGCGAACTTCGTCGGCGCCGAGGTCGACAACGTCCACGTCGAAGCGATGACGGAGCGTCCGGGGTCGAGGGTCCAGCCGCCCCTCCTCTCGGGCCACGGCCTGGAGGCGGCCAACCAGATCGTCCTCGGGGCCACCACCCTCGCCAAGGTTCACAAGCACGTCGGCGACACCGTGACCCTGTTGAACAAGCGGGGCTCGCGACTCAAGCTGGTCATCGTCGGAACGGCGACGATGACCCCAATCTTCCAGGGGCTGGAGATGGGCGACGGGGCGCTGGTCGCCACCAGTGACTTTCCCGTCAGCCTCACCAACCAGCAGGAGAACGCCGTGGCGGGCCCCCAGATGGTGCTCGCCCGCGTGCGTCCGGGCGTCTCCACGGCGACGCTGCGCGCGTCGATTATCGCCGACGCGACGTCCGTGGGGTCCTATAAGAAGAGTCCCCAGAGCGTGGGCGGTGTCGTCTTCGTGCTGCGCCCGGCCGAGATCGTGAACTACCGCTCAATGGGAACCGCGCCGGCAGTCCTGGGCGGCGGGCTCGCGGTGGGCGCGGTGATCGCGCTGGGGCTCACGCTCACCTCGTCGGTTCGACGACGCCGGCGCGACCTCGCCCTGCTCAAGACCCTGGGATTCGTTGGTCGTCAGCTCTCGTCCGCGGTCGCGTGGCAGTCCGGCGCCGCGGTCGCGCTGGGCGCGATCGTCGGGGTACCCCTCGGAGTCGTGCTCGGCCGCGCGCTGTGGGACCTCTTCGCGCGCGAGATCCACGCGGTGCCCGCCCCGGTGGTCCCGGTGCTCGTCATTTCGCTCATCGTCGTCGCGGCGATCGCCCTCGCCGTGGTCGTCGCGCTGATCCCCGGGCGCATGGCCGCGACCACGCCCACCGCGCTCGTGCTGCGCGAGGAGTAGCTAGGTGATTGCGTTCGCCCCCACGGTCTCGGCGTACCAGTAGAAGCTCGCCTTGGGCAGGCGCGTGCCGGTGGGGAAGTCGACCCAGACGATCCCGAAGCGCCTCGAGTAGCCAAAGGCCCACTCGAAGTTATCGAGCAGGCTCCACACGAAGTAGCCCTGGACGTTGACCCCGCTCTCCATCGCGTCGCGCACCGCGCCGATGTGCTCGCGCAGGTACGACACGCGGTCGTGGTCCATCACGCGACCGTTGGGGTCGACGTAGTCGTCGAACGCCGCGCCGTTCTCCGTGATGTAGATCGGCAGGTCGGTGTACTCGTCCTTCACCCGCACCAGCAGCTCGGCGAGCCCCGACGCGTCGACCTCCCAGCCCATCGACGTCGTGTCGGTGCCCGGGGTGCCCAGGGTGAGCACGCGCAGGTCCGGGAACTGCTCGGAGAGCGCGACGCGGAACCCCGCGGCGCGCGCCTCGCGCGCGCGCGCGGCGTCCATGACCGTTCCCGGGAAGTAGTAGTTGACCCCCAGGAAGTCGAGGGGCGCGGAGATGACGTCGAGGTCGCCGTCGGCCACGACCGAGAACCCGGGCTCGACGCCGGCGTAGTGCTCGAGCATGTCCTCGGGGTAGGTCGCGTGAAAGACCGGGTCGAGGAAGAGGCGGTTGAGGTTGCCGTCGGCGCGTCGCGCCGCGGCGACGTCCTCGTCGTGGTCGGTGCCCGGGCGCAGCACGCCGAGGTTGAGCGTGATCCCGACCTTGGCGCCGGGGACCGCGTCGCGCAGCACCGGCACCGCGAGGCCGTGGGCGTAGAGGAGATGGTGGTTGGCCGCGGCGGCCATGCCGAGGTCGGCGACCCCGGGGGCGTGGCGCCCCGAGCCATACCCCAGCCACGCCGAGCACCACGGCTCGTTGAGGGTGATCCAGCGCTCGACGGTGTTGCCCAGCGCGCCCGCGACGATCTCGACGTACTCGGCGAAGCGCTCGGCGGTGTCGCGCACCACCCAGCCCCCCGCGTCCTCTAGCGCCTGGGGCAGGTCCCAGTGGTAGAGGGTGAGGGTCGGCTCGATCGCGCGCTCGCGCAGACCGTCGACCAGTCGTCGGTAGAAGTCGAGCCCGTCCTGGTTGGCCGGGCCCTTGCCGCTGGGCTGGATCCGCGGCCACGCGACCGAGAAGCGGTAGGAGCCGACCCCCAGGCGCGCCATGAGGTCGAGGTCCTCGTCGTAGCGGTGGTAGTGGTCACACGCGACGTCGCCGGTGTCGCCGTTCCAGACCCGCCCCGCCTCTTTGCTATAGGTGTCCCAGATCGACGGGCCCCGCCCGTCGGCGTGGACCGCGCCCTCTATCTGGTAGGACGCCGTCGCCGTGCCCCAGAGGAAGCCCTCCGGGAACGGCCGCTTGGCGGCGCCCCCCGTTGTGTTGTCGTCGCTCACTGCGCACGTCTCCTTGTCGATGTTTCGCGTTCTGTCTGCGTCCCCAGGGCGCAGCCCCGTGGACCGGAGCGGCCACGGGGCCGCGCCTACTCTGGGGTGTCCCCTCTACGTGCGACCCCGCGGGGTTGGGAACGGCGCGGGGCCGCACGCAGAGGTGGTCACTACGACGCGGTGATGTGCGTCAGGATGTACGGCAGTTCCGGGTCGCCCGGCGCCGGGTCCATGTACGGGTTGGCGGGCGTCGGGAAGCCCGAGTAGTTCGCCGTGGAGTACTCACACCACGTCGCCCCGTAGAGCAGCGACACGTCGGGCAGCTGAGCCGCCAACAGCGCCTCGAGCGGCGCCGACGCGGCCTTCACCCCGGCGGTGTCGCTCGGGTTGGTCTGCGCCAGCTTGGCCAGGTCGGCCTGGGCCGCCGCCGAGTGGAAGCGCCCGTAGTCCGCGTTGGCGTTGCTGCCGATCGCCGCCGACTGGGAGTAGTCCAGCCAGTTCTGAAACTGGGTGTACGGGTCGGTCCCGCCGTTGCCCCAGTGGATGATCGAGTCGAACGTCCCCGCGGCCGTGTCCGAGTACCACTTGGAGGCCTGCACGCCGTCCACCGTCGCGTCGATGCCCTCCTTCTTGAGCTCCGAGGAGATCAGCTGGGAGTCCGCGTAGTAGTCGGAGTAGGCGATCGGGTCCTCGATGGAGAACTTGATCACCTTGCCGTTCTTCGCGTAGTAGCCCGACGAGTTGCGCTTGTAGCCGTCCTTGGTGAGGATCGACTTGACCGCCGCGGCGTTGGAGGACGACTTGACGTCGTTCTTCAGCGACGCCGACAGGTACGACGCCTGGTTGGGCAGGATGAGCCCGGAGAGGCTCGTCGCCGGTGCCTCGTAGCCGCTCTCACCCTTGACCGCGAGCTGCTTGCGGTCGATGCCCGCGCTGATCGCCGCGCGAACCTTGGGGTCGTTGAGGGGCTTCTTGGTCACGTTGAACTCGAGGGTCACCGTGTTGCCGGGGGCGAAGAACGTGTGGTTGGTCGCCTTGTCCTTGTTGACGAAGATCGAGTTGACGTTGGCGATGTCGTTGCCCGCCCAGGTCAGTGTGCCGTCGGCCAGGTCGGTCGCGGCGTCGGCGTTGGTGTCCACCGCCAGGACCTGGACCTCGCTAGCGGCCGGCTTGGCCCCCCAGTAGTTGGGGTTGGCGCTGTAGGTCACCACCGCCGACGAGTAGGCCGTCGCGAGGTAGGGACCGGTGCCCACGGCCTGGGTGTTGGTCACCGTCGCGGTCGCCGCCGGGGTGAACGACGTCCAGAAGCTCGTCGGCACCATCAGCTGGTTGCCGGCGATCGCCGTGATGTTCGAGTACTCCGATGACGAGTAGGTGAGCACCACCTGGTTGCCGTTGACCGTCGCCGGGCTCGCCAAGGCGGGCAGGCCGAAGACGTTGGCCGCCGCGTTGGTGTTGACCCCGTTGAACGTCGCCGCGACGTCGGCCGGCGTGAACGCCGAGCCGTCGGACCACTTGACCCCCGAGCGAATCGTGAAGGTCAGGGTCTTGCCCCCGTTGCTCCACGCGTACGCGGTCGCCAGCCACGGGTAGGCCGTGCCGGACTTGATCGTGTCGAACATGTACAGCGGTTCGTAGACCAAGGACCGCACGCTCATCTCCGAGGCGTAGGAGTTCGAGTCAAACGGGTTGAAGTTGTTGGTGAAGGTGACCCCGGTGTTGCCCTCCAGCACCAGTGTGGGACTGGCGGCGGACGCCGAGGAGAAACCACCGCTCGCGACGACGCCGAGCGTGAGGCTCGACAGCGCCGCGAGTAGCACAGTTGCTCTCTTAAACATGCTTTTCCTTTATATTGAAGTTGTCCAGCCGGCCTTCGCCGACGTTGTGTAAGAACCGTGTGGGCTCTTTCCTGACTACGCGAGGCCGGTTGGACCTTCGCGACACTGCGGCCGCGAAGATCTCCGCGGCTAGAGGTGGGTGTCTCACTGGGTCGTGGCGGTCATCCCTCCCCGGCGCTGGGGCAGCGCCACGTCGACGGCGATCTGTGGGCGGTCGCGATAGAGCCAGCACTTGGACGTGTGACCCACCCCGACCAGGAACGACGGCGGCTCGTCGGTGCGACAGACCGCCATCGCGTTCGGGCAGCGCGGGCTGAAGCGGCAGCCCTGGGCGGCCACCTCCGCGGGGGCCCGACCGGTGTCGCGCGAGCGCGACGTGGGGTCCGCGGGGTCGGGCACCGACGCGATGAGGAGTCGCGTGTAGGGGTGCGTCGGCTCGTCGACGAGGTCGGCGCCGCGGCTGTGCTCGACGACCTGACCCGCGTACATCACGATGATCTCCTCGGCGAGATAGCGCGCGGAGGCGATGTCGTGGGTGATGTAGAGCACCGCGAGCCGCTCGTCGTCACACAGCCCGCGCAGCAGGTTGAGCACGCCCAGGCGCACCGAGACGTCGAGCATCGAAATCGGCTCGTCGGCGAGCAGCACGCGGGGCCGCACGCACAGCGCGCGCGCGATCGACACCCGCTGGAGCTGGCCCCCGGAGAGCTCGTGGGTGAAGCGGTCGAGGAAGCGCTCGGGCGGGTCGAGCGCGACGCGCGACAGCGCGGCGAGCGCGAGCCCCTCGATGT
>JBOGFU010000149.1:0-2067 GCA_050743545.1 Acidimicrobiales bacterium
CCATGAGCGCGGTCGCGTCGCCCGACCACAGCGCGGCCTCGGGGGTGACCACCTCGACCCTCAGCGTCACCACGTCACTCCTTGGCCAGCTCGGCGGCGCGGCGCTCGACGTCGCTCGCCCCGCCGACGTTGAAGAACGCCTGCTCGGGGTACTCGTCGAGGTCGCCGCTCACCAGGTGCTCGAACGACTCGATCGTCTCGGCGACCGGAACGTTGATCCCGTCGACCCCGGTGAAGGTCTTGGAGACGAACATCGGCTGGGAGAGGAATAGCTGGATCTTGCGCGCGCGCGAGACCGTGACGCGGTCGTCCTCGCTGAGCTCGTCGAGGCCGAGGATCGCGATGATGTCCTGGAGCTCGCGGTAGCGCTGGAGGATCTGCTGGACCTGGCGCGCGACGAGGTAGTGGCGCTCGCCGACGATCTCGGGCGCGAGGATGTTCGACGTCGACGCCAACGGGTCGACCGCGGGGTAGATGCCCAGCGCGGCGATCTGACGGCTCAGCTCGGTCGTCGCGTCGAGGTGGGTGAACGTCGTGAACGGCGCGGGGTCGGTGTAGTCGTCGGCCGGCACGTAGACCGCCTGCATCGACGTGATCGAGCGCCCCTTGGTCGACGTGATTCGCTCTTGGAGCTCGCCCATCTCGTCGGCCAGGGTCGGCTGGTAGCCGACCGCGCTGGGCATGCGCCCGAGCAGGGTCGAGACCTCGGAGCCGGCCTGGACGAAGCGGAAGATGTTGTCGACGAAGAGCAGCACGTCCTGGTTCTTCACGTCGCGGAAGTACTCGGCCATCGTGAGCGCGGCCAGCGCCACGCGCAGGCGCACCCCGGGTGGCTCGTCCATCTGGCCGTAGACCAGCGCGGTCTTTTCGATGACCCCCGACTCGCGCATCTCGAGGAGTAGGTCGGTGCCCTCGCGCGTGCGCTCGCCCACCCCGGCGAAGACCGACACGCCCTGGTGCTGCTCGGCGACGCGGCGAATCATCTCCATGATGAGCACGGTCTTGCCCACCCCGGCGCCGCCGAAGAGGCCGATCTTGCCACCCTGGACGTAGGGCGCGAGCAGGTCGATGACCTTGATCCCGGTCTCGAACATCGTCGCGTGGGGCTCGAGCTGGTCGAACGCGGGCGGGTTGCGGTGGATCTCCCAGCGGTCCTCGACCGCGCCGATGTCCGCGACGTCGAGCGGGTCGCCGATGACGTTGAACACGTGGCCGAGCACGGCGTCGCCCACGGGCACGGTGATGCCGCGTCCCGTCTGGCGCACCGAGGCCCCGCGCACGAGCCCGTCGGTGGGCTTCATGCACACGCAGCGAACGCGGCCCTCGCCGATCTGCTGGGCGACCTCGCCGACCACGGTGATCTTCTGGCCGTCGAGCTCGATGTCCATCTCGACCGCGTGGTTGATTTCGGGCAGCGAGTGCGGCGGGAACTCGACGTCGACCACCGGCCCGGCGATGGCGACCACGCGGCCGGCCTCGAGGCTCGTGTGCTCTGGGGCTAAGGTCATCTGCTTCTCACTTTCTCGAGCGGAGCGCCTCGGCCCCGCCCACGATTTCCATGATCTCGGTGGTGATGGAGTCCTGGCGCGCGCGGTTCATCACTCGCGACAGCGTCTGACTCAGGTCGTCGGCGTTCTCCGTGGCGGCGGCCATCGCGCGCTGCTGGCTCGTGTGAAAGCTCGCCGCGCCCTCGATCAGCGCGGTGAAGACCTCGCTCTCGAGGGCGTGGGGGGCGAGCTCGGTGAGCAGCTCCTTCACCTCGGGCTCGAACTCCGTGTAGCCCGTCAGGGCGGCCGGCGCGGTGCGCTCCGGGGCCTCGGGGACTTCGAGGGGCAGGAGCTGCTCGGTCGAGACGGTTTGGCGCCCCGCCGAGACGAAGCGCGTCGAGACCATCAGCACCTGCTGGACGTCGCCGCTCGCGAAGGGAGCGGCGATCGCCGCGGCGACGCGTCGCGCGTCGCTGAAGTCCGGCCGGTCGGCGAACCCGGTGAACGACTCGTCGACGGTGAGGCCGCGGAAGCGGAAGAAGGGCGCGGCCTTGCGCCCCACGCAGTAGAGGCGCACGTT
>JBOGFU010000150.1:0-6310 GCA_050743545.1 Acidimicrobiales bacterium
GAGTGACACTTTGCCATCGCCGCCCGGGTCTGTCCAATGGAAACCCCCATATCCAATGCTTTTACCCAGAATCAATTGGATTTTCCACCGACTTCTGGAGAAACTGGTCCGCTATCAACTACATAGCCCCACGTTTCCCACAGATTCAGACGGACCCGTCGCCTGATCAGGGAGCACGCGTGGCGCTCCGACGCGGCCCGGTGGTCCCACAAGGCTGTCCAAATGGCCGTCGCCCGTTCGTCGTACCGTAAACCACGAAGGGAGTTCCCATGAGGTACCTGATGCTGATCTGCGGACCGGAGTTCGAGGCCTCGTCCGAGGACGAGGCCGCGATGATGAAGGAGTACGACGCGTTCGGCAACGAGATGGGCCAGCGCGGCGTGCTGCGCGGGGGCGAGCGGCTGCACGCGTCGAGCGACGCGACGACCGTCCAGGTACGTGACGGCAAGGTGTTGACGTCCGACGGACCATTCGCCGAGACCAAGGAGCAGATCGGCGGCTACTTCGTCGTCGAGTGCGACGACCTTGACGCGGCGATTGACGTGGCGTCGAAGATCCCCGGCGCACGCTTCGGCTCGATTGAGGTGCGGCCGATCTGGGAGATGTAGAGAGCGACGCCGTCGCGGCGGTCGCCGTCGCGTTCCGACTCGAGTGGGGTCGGGTGTTCGCCACGCTCGTGCGCTTCTGCGGGAGCTGGGACCTCGCCGAGGAGTGCGCGCAGGACGCGTTCGAGCAGGCGCTGCGGAGCTGGCCGGTCAGCGGGGTGCCGAGCCGGCCCGGCGCGTGGCTCACGACCGTCGCGCGCCGTCGCGCGCTCGACCGGCTGCGGCGCGCGGGGGTGGAGCTGAGCAAATACGAGGAGGTGGCCGCGGTGACCCACGCGCCCGATGACGCGAGTGAGCCGCGCGATGACCGACTCGCGCTTATCTTCACGTGTTGTCACCCGGCGCTCTCCCTCGACGCCCAGGTCGCGTTGACCCTGCGCACGCTCGCGGGTCTCACGACCACCCAGATCGCGCGCGCGTTCCTGGTGAGTGACGAGACGATGGCCAAGCGGCTCGTGCGCGCCAAGGCAAAGATCGCCCACGCGGCTATCCCCTACCGTGTGCCCCCCGACTACCAACTCGTCGAGCGCACCGTCGCGGTGCTCGGCGTGATCTACCTGCTCTTTAACGAGGGCTACTCGGCGACCAGCGGCGACGCGCTGGTCCGTGGCGACCTGGTCAACGAGGCGGTCCGACTCGCGCGCCTGCTGGTCGAGCTCATGCCCGACGAGCCCGAGGCGCGCGGCTTGCTGGCCCTCGCGTTGCTCCACGACGCCCGACGCGACGCGCGTGTCGACGCGTCCGGCGCGCTCGTCGCGCTCGACGAGCAAGACCGGTCGCGCTGGGACGCCGCCAACATCGCCGAGGGCCTCGCGTCGCTCGACGCCGCGCTGCGCCAACGCCGGGCGGGGCCCTATCAGGTGCAGGCGGCGATCGCCGCGTGCCACGCGGTCGCGGCGCGCGCCGTCGACACCGACTGGGGCGAGATCGCCCAGCTCTACGACCAACTCCTCGCTATGGTTCCCTCGCCCGTGGTCGAACTCAACCGCGCGGTGGCCATCGCGATGGCGAAGGGACCGTTAGAGGGTCTACGCCTGGTCGACGACCTCGTCGAGAGGGGTGGCCTCGTCGACTATCCCTTCGTGGCGGCAACGCGCGCGGACCTGCTTCGGCGCTCCCAGCAACCCGTTCTCGCGGCCAGCGAATACGAAAGGGCTATTGCCGAAGCGCGCACGGCACCGGAGCGCGCGTACCTTCAGCGGCGCCTCGAGGAGGTTCGATCAACGGCCCCGTAACGAGACTCCAGGCCGATTTCAGGGTCGGCGGCCACCGCCAGGTCAACGGAGTGGAGGTGATGGGATTCGAACCCACTGCCTCTACATTGCGAACGTAGCGCTCTACCAATTGAGCTACACCCCCGAAGGGACACCGATTCTAGCCCAACGCGTAGCGCGAGGAACTGCGACGCCACTCCCCCGGCGTCGACTCCTCGTCGGCGTAGGGGTCGTCGTCGACCACGTCGACGGCGGGCGCACGACCGGGACGGTGGAGCGGCTCGACGGTGGCGAGGGTCCGGGTGCGGGTTCGCCGTAGCCCGAGCGATGACTCGTCGAGGTAGCCCTGAGAGACCGCGTAGAGCGCGAGCGCGACGTAGCCCGCGAGGGCGACCCAGGTCACGATGGCGAGGTCGACCAGCAGTGGGTTGCTCACCAAAAACGCCAACGCGGTCGCGGCCGCGACGCACAGCACGAGGCGCGTGAAGACCATGCGGCGCTGCGCGCGCATCGAGCGTCGCGCGCGCGCGGGCGCCTCGTCGTAGACCGCCTCGCGCGGCACCGACGCGTAGGCGCTCGCGTAGCGGTTGACCGGCTCGACGCGGGGCTCGGCGCGCTCGTAGTCGTAGTCCTCGCTCCACTCGTCCCAGCTCGACTTGGTCTCGAGTGAGCGGTAGGTGTCGTCGGCGTGAACCACGGTGAGGCGCGAGCGCACCGCGGGCTCCTCGGGCTCGTTGAGCCGGTAGGCCGGGGCGACCGCGTAGCCCTGGCGGCTCAGGACCTCGTGTTCGGTGTGGAACGACTCGATCGAGCGCTCGGTGCCCCGGTCACGGAGTCGACGAATCGCCATGGGCGCCAACAGCGCTGCCCACAGCAGCGCGATGACGATCAGCAGCATCCGGCCGCCCCCCATGGGAAAACCCTTGGCATCGGGCCAAATTTACTGGGCGGTCCGTTGTGATTGGTGGATATCAGGCCTCGTGGAGCCCGCACTCGTCCTTGTCGGACCCGGCCCAGCGACCCGAGCGACGGTCCCGCGCGTCGAGCGGTTTGATCGTCACCGCGGCGCAGCCGATCGACGCGTAGCCCTGCGCCCACAGCGGGTGCGTGGCGAGGTCGTTGGCGCCGAGGTAGTAGGCGACGTCGTCGTCGCTCCAGGTTGCGAGTGGGTTCACCTTGACCAGGGAGAACTTGTCGTCCCAGCCCACGATCGGGGTCGTCGCGCGGCTCGGCGCGTCGACGCGCTTCACGGCGGTGATCCACGCGTCGTGGCCGACGAGCGCGCGCGTGAGGGGCTCCACCTTGCGCGTCTCACAGCAGCGATCGGTGCCACAGGGCCACGCCTGGGCGTCGGGGCCGGGGTGGGTCACGGTGAGGTTGAGCGACCAGTCACGTCGAACGGCGTCGACGAACTCCAAGGTCTCGGGGAAGTGGCCGCCCGTGTCGAGGAAGAGGACCTCGATCCCCGGGTCGAGCTGGTGGACCATGTGCAGCAGCGCGAGGTCCTCGAACGAGCACGCGAGCGCCACCGTGGAGAAGCGCTCGAGGGTCCAGGAGATGACCTCGCGGGGCGACGCGAGCTCCAGGCGCGCGTTGGCCCCCTCAATCTCGTCGTGCAGGTCGCTCGTCAGGCTCTCCATGGGCGGTGTCCAGCCTACCAATCCCTACCGCATCGGTAGACTATTGACCGACCCCGGTGCCCATGACCACAACCGACACCCGCCCCGCGCGCGCCCTCGACCACCTCGACCTCTTAGAGAGCCACGCCATCTTCATCCTGCGCGAGGTCGTCGCCGAGTGCGAGCGCCCGGTGCTGCTCTTCTCGGGCGGCAAGGACTCCGCGGTGCTGCTGCGCCTCGCGGTCAAGGCCTTCGCCCCCCAGGGGCTGCCCTTCCCCGTCATGCACGTCGACACCGGCCAGAACTTCCCCGAGGTCCTCGCCTTCCGCGACGAGACCGTCGCGCGCCTCGGCGTGCGCCTTATCGTCGCGACCGTCCAGGCGTCCATCGACGCCGGCAAGGTCGCGGACCCCGGCCCGCTGGGCTCGCGCAACCGACTCCAGACGGTGACCCTGCTCGACGCGATCAACGAGCACGGCTTCGACGCCGCGTTCGGTGGCGCGCGCCGCGACGAGGACAAGGCGCGCGCCAAGGAGCGGATCCTCTCTTTCCGCGACCACTTTGGCCAGTGGGACCCGCGCGCCCAGCGCCCCGAGCTCTGGCAGCTCTACCAGGGTAGCGTCAACCCCGGCGAGCACCTGCGCGCGTTCCCGCTGTCGGACTGGACCGAGCTCGACGTGTGGCAGTACATCGAGCGCGAGGAGATGGCGCTGCCCGAGATCTACTTCGCCCACGAGCGCGAGGTCGTGGCCCGCGACGGGATGTGGCTCGCGGTCGGCCCCTTCGTAGAGCCGCGGCCCGACGAAGTGGTCGAGACGCGGGTCGTGCGCTTTCGCACCGTGGGCGACGCCAACTGCACGGGCGCGGTCGACTCAACCGCGTCGACGCTGGTCGAGATCGTCGACGAGGTCGCGCTGGCCAACGTCTCGGAGCGCGGCGCCACGCGCGCCGACGACCGGTTCTCCGAGACCGCCATGGAGGACCGCAAGCGCGAGGGCTACTTCTAAGTGCGCCACCCCACCCGCGACCTGCTGCGCCTGGCCACGATCGGCTCGGTCGACGACGGCAAGTCGACGCTCATCGGTCGCATCCTCGTCGACCCCCGCCAGCTCTTCGACGACCAGCTCGACGCGGTCGTCGCCGCGTCCGAGCGGCGCGGCGTGGGCGACCTCGACCTCAGCTTCGTGACCGACGGGCTGCGCGCCGAGCGCGAGCAGGGCATCACCATTGACGTCGCCTACCGCTACGCGGCGAGCCCCACGCGCAAGTACATCGTCGCGGACTGCCCCGGCCACGTGCAGTACACGAGAAACATGGCGACCGGCGCGTCGACCGCGGACCTCGCGCTGGTGGTGGTCGACGTGGCCCACGGGCTCAAGGAGCAGACGCGGCGCCACCTGTGCATCGCCGCGCTGCTGGGCGTGCGCGCGCTCGTCGTCGCGGCCAACAAGATCGACCTGGTCGACTGGTCGTCGAGCGCCTACGGGGCCTGCGTCGACGAGGTCACCACGCTCGCCAAGGACCTCGGCTACGCCGAGCTCACGGTGATCCCGACGTCCGCGCTGCTCGGCGACAACGTCGCCGAGCGCTCGACCAACACCCCCTGGTACGACGGGCCGACCGTGCTCGACGCGCTCGAGGCCGCGCCCGCGGGGGTCTGGGAGGCGACGTCGCTCGGCGCGCGCCTGCCCGTCCAGTGGGTGCTGCGCCAGCCCGGGGGCGGTCGCCGCTACGCCGGGATGGTCAACGGCGCGCCCCTGCGCGAGGGCGACGAGGTCACGCTCATGCCCGCGGGGGTGACCACGCGCGTCACCGACATCACCAGCGGGCGCGGGGCCCACGACGAGGCCGGCGTGGGGCTGTCGGTCACGGTGGGGCTCTCCGACGAGACCGACGCCGGGCGCGGCGACCTGCTGGCGACCGCGCCCCTACCCACGGTGACCCGTGAGATTGAGGCGACGCTCTGCTGGTTCGGCGAGCGCGACCTCACCGCGGGCCAGCGACTGCGCCTCAAGCACACCACCCGCTCCACCCCGGCGCGCGTGTCGAGCCTGGGGGGCGTGGTCGACGTGGCCACGCTCGAGGTCGTGGGCGCCACCGAGCTCTCGATGAACCAGATCGGGCTCGCGACGATCCACACCGCCGACCCGGTCGCGGTCGACGACTACCGCGACAACCGCGTCACGGGCAGCTTCGTCCTGATCGACGAGGTCACCAACGCGACCGTCGCCGCGGGCATGGTCGGTCGCGCGACGTTCCTCGCCAACTAGAACTGGACGACCATCGCCACCAGGGCGACCGCGATGATCGCGAGCAGGGTGTCGAGCGAGCGCGTGAGCTGGCGGCCGCGCTCGGGGGGCGCGACCCCGTCGTGGCCTATGACCTCGGCGACCACGCGCTCTAAGGGCAAGGTGCGCGCCTCCAGCTGGCCCGCCGCGGCGAGGTAGCAGACCAATCCCACGCCGATCCAGGGCCGGGTGAGCGACACCGACGAGTCCCCCATCGCGCTCATCGCGAGCCCGGTCACCGGCAGCAGGTGGATCACGCGCGCGGCCCAGTTGCGTCGCCGCGGGAAGCGCGCGCGCTGGGTGTCGGCGTCGGCGCCCGCGACCACGGCGTGGGCGCCGGCGCGCATCGCGACGAAGACGATCACCGTCGTCAGCGCGACCAGCACGTGCGCGAGGAAGACCAGGTCGTAGCCCACGCTCGCGGCGATCACGACGGCCCCAGCAGCGCCTCGGCTTCGCGATAGGGGTCACTCGACCCGCCCACGATGCGCTCCACCGCCGCGTCGTAGGCGACGCCGTCCCCCATCGCCCCCACGCGCGCGCGCAGCGTCGCCGCGAGCACCCGGTCGAGCTCGGCGCGCGCG
>JBOGFU010000151.1:0-3555 GCA_050743545.1 Acidimicrobiales bacterium
GGCGGCTCGAGCCGCGCGCGACGCGAGGTCGCCAAAGGAGACGAACTCGTCGTCGCGAGCAATCCCGCCGCTCAGGTGCGTGTTGTCCATGTCCCCCCCGCGCTGCGCCGAACCTACCGGAGGCGACGCGCCAGTCGCGTGGCGTCGCGGGTCGAACCGATAGAAAGGACGGATGACGCCCGACGGATCCGCGCCCGGGCCGCTCGCGCTCGTGGGCTCCGGGGAGTACCTCGCGACGATGGCGGGGTTCGAGGCGTCGCTGCTCGCGGGTCGCCCCGCTCGCTACGTGCAGCTGGCGACCGCGGCGGTCCCCGACGGAGAGGCCACCGTCGCCAAGTGGCACCGGATGGGCCGCGAGCAGGCCGAACGCCTCGGGGTCGAGGCGGTGGTGCTCAACGTGCACGACCGCGCCAGCGCGGACGACGACGGGCTCGCCGACCGGGTCGCCGGCGCGGGGCTCGTCTACCTCTCCGGCGGCCACCCGGGGTTCCTCGCCGACACCCTGCGCGGCACGAAGGTCTGGGCGGCGATCGTCGACGCCTGGCGCGCCGGTGCGGCGCTCGCGGGCTGTAGCGCGGGCGCGATGGCGATGGCCGCGTGGGTGCCGTCACTGCGTCACCCGCGCGAGGGCGGCACCGAGGGCCTGTCGCTGCTACCCCACGTGCGCGTCATCCCCCACTTCGACGCGTTCATCTCTCGACTCCCCGACCTTCTCACGCGCATGCTCGTCGGTCGTGACGACTCGGTCACGGTGCTGGGCGTCGACGAGCAGACCGCGGTCGTCGGCGGGCCCACCCAGTGGACGGTGCAGGGTCGCGCGTCGGCGTGGCGCCTGACGGCGGGCGGCCGCGAGGAGCTGGCCGCGGGGACGACCTTCACCACACCCGCCTAAGCCAGCGCGGCCCCGATCGACGCCAGGCGGAAGAGCAGGTCGCGCGCGGAGAGCGCGACGTCGGACGCCAGCGCGTAGGTGTCGAGGTCCGCGCCCGCGCGCCCGTGCAGGTGCGCGCAGAGCGCGCCCGCGCTCAGTGGGTCGTGGCCGCGCGCGAGGGTCGCACCGATCAGCCCGGCGAGGACGTCGCCGCTGCCCGCGGTCGCCAGCGCGGGCGTGCCCGAGCGCACGACCCTCAGCGGCCCGGCCGGCGACGCGACCACCGTGGTGGGCCCCTTGAGCAGCACCGTCACGCCGAGATCGCGCGCGAGCGCGCGCGCGGCCTCGAGTCGCTGGGTGGGCACCGCGTGGCCGGCGAGGCGCGCGTACTCGCCGTCGTGAGGGGTGAGAATCCACGGCGCCCCCGCGTCCACGAGGTCGCGGTGCAGCCCGTCGGCGTCGAGCACGGTGGGGGTCGTCGCGTCGAGGCGCGTCGCGAGCCACGCCGGCGCGTCGGCGCCCAGCCCGGGGCCCGCGACCACCGCGCGACAGCGCGGGTCGGCGACGGGGTCGTCGCTGCGCACGACCTCGGGGGGCAGGTGCGCGAGCGTCACGACGTCGCCGCGCGTCGCCAGGCGCACCATCGACGCACCCCCGGCGAGCGCGCCGCGCACGCACAGCTCCGCCGCGCCGGGCATCAGGCCCGACCCCGCGAAGACCTGGACCGCGTGGCTCCACTTGTGGTCGTCGCGCCCGACGCTCACGAGCGCGGCGAGGTCCGCGTCCTCGACCAGCGCGTCGACGAACTCCTCGACGATGCCCAGACCGGCCAGTCGCACCGCGCCCACCAGGAGCGACGCCGCGCCCGTCACGTGGGCCGGCTTGAGCGCTCCCAGCGCGACCGTGACGTCCGCCCTCGCCGGGCTGCCGAGGAGCTCGCCCGAGTCGGCGTCGACCCCCGAGGGAAGGTCAACCGCGAGCACCCGGGTCTCGGGCGCGACGCGCGGGGCCACGTAGGCGCGCGAACAGCCCAGTCCGAACGCCGCGTCGACGTAGAGGTCGTAGGCGGTGGTCGCGAAGGGCTGGTCGGCGACCCTCACGACGTCGACGCGCGCGCCCCGACCCGAGAGCCAGTGAGCCGCGACCCGCCCGTCGGCGCCGTTGAGCCCGGGACCGACGACGACCAGCACGCGCCGCCCGTAGCACGAGCCGAGCAGAGAGCGGGCCGCGAGCCCGACCGCGGTGCCCGCGGCGGCCACCAGCGCGTCAACCCCGCGCGTCGCGACCGCGCGCGCGTCGGCGTCGCGCATCTGTGCGCTCGTCAGGATTGGCTGCACTCAACTCCTCTTTCGAGACCATTCAACACCGCGCGGCGCCCCCCCTCGACCCGTACACTGACCCGACAACCAAGGAGAGACCATGGCCATACGTCGCGCGCACACGAGCTGGAACGGCAACATCGCCGAGGGCACCGGGCACGTGACCCTGGTCTCGTCGGGCGCGGGCGCGTTTGACGTCTCGTTCCCCCGGCGCACCGCCGACGACGCCGAGGGCGTCACCAGCCCCGAGGAGCTCATCGCCGCGGCGCACTCCGCGTGCTTTTCGATGGCGCTCACCGGCGCGATCGGCCGCTCGGGTGCGACCCCGGGAACCTTGGAGGTCGACGCCGACGTGACCCTCGGGCCCGACCCCGCGGGCGGCTCGAGGATCACGACGATCACGCTGACCGTGCGCGGTCGAGTCGACGGGATGGACAACGCGACGTTCGTCGAGCTCGCCGAGGGCGCCAAGGCCGGCTGCCCGGTCTCCAAGGCCCTCACTGGCGTCGAGATCAGCCTCGACGCCGCCCTCGCCAGCTAGCCAACGCGCTGGTAGATCGTCGACGTCGCCGTCCCGGCGCCGTCGACGTAGCACCCCTCGCTGGAGTCGAGGAGCTCGACCCACGAGAGGTCGGCGCCCGTGCGCCCCTCCGCGGTGTCCACGTCGGCGAGGCTGTCGTAGCTCAGGAACCATCTCACCCCGCCGAAGTCACCGCTGAGGTCGCGCGCGAACACGCTCGGCCGACCGGTGACGTCGTGGTACTTCATCGCAATCTCAATGCCCACGAGCACGCCACGGGCGATCGCGCCCGCGCGCAGCACCCCGGTCGTCTCCCACAGATATCGGGGCGAGCCGGCGTCGGCCGAGCTGTCATAGAGGACGTTGCTCAGCCGGTCATCGATCGACCGCACGTGCTCGACGCCCTCGGCCGACAGCGCCGCGAACTTGGCGTCGCGGCCCAACTCGGAGAAGGCCGCGCCCATCGTCTCGAAGTCGTCCCAGAACGAGACCCAGGCCACGTTACCCAAGCCCGGCGAGAACGTCGACGCCCACAGGACGTTCTCCCGGCCCGTCACCTTGGCGGCGCGGGCCCCGATCTTT
The DNA here is from genome assembly GCA_050743545.1 of Acidimicrobiales bacterium. Classification (GTDB taxonomy): domain Bacteria; phylum Actinomycetota; class Acidimicrobiia; order Acidimicrobiales; family RAAP-2; genus RAAP-2. The sequence goes on from JBOGFU010000151.1 coordinate 3,293, forward strand.
CGCGCCCACGCGAGGGACTCGGGACCGGTGAGTCGTCCCGTGCGTGCGAACCGGTACATACCCCACCCCCTTGCCGGCGCGACGCGCCAACGCGCGAACCATAGCCAGAAACGCCTCGACCCGCCGAGGGGCTAGCCTGCCCGTCGTCACTTTGATGGAGGCGCCGTGACCACTGACTCGCCTCGCATTCCCTACGTCGACTTCGCGACCCTCGACTCCGCGACCCAGGCCGAGCTGCGCCGCTGCGCCGCCGAGGGCACGCC
>JBOGFU010000152.1:0-2584 GCA_050743545.1 Acidimicrobiales bacterium
GCCCGAGGCTGCTGGTCGCGGCGGCGCTCCTCGTCGTTGCCGCCGGTACCGCGGCGGTCGTCTGGGGGACCCGCGTCGCGAGCCCCCCGCACGTTGAGTCCGCAATCAACAAGTCGTTGTCACTGCCGCCCCGGCCGGCGCTGAACTCGCCCTCGTTTGCGTTCGGCTCCGTCAACTCGGTCAGCGGGGCGGCCGACGGCTCCGGGGTCTCGCTCTCGGCCGCGCAACCAAAGGCGGCGTCGACCGGCGCGGTGGGCCAGAAGATCGAGTCCACGGGCGCGGTGACGCTGCGAGTCACTGGCGGACACGTTCACTCGGCGCTCACCCGACTGGGTGACCTCGCGGTTGGTGACGGTGGGTCGATATCGCGGATGCACGAGGTCGCGCGCGACCACGCGACGGGTGCCCGGGCCCAGGGCGTGATTGAGCTGCAGGTGCCCCAGACGCGCTTCGCGCAGCTGGTGCGCCAGGTGCAACACGTGGGCTCGACCGTCACGGTGCAGACGAGCTCGTCCAACGTGACCAGCCAGTACGTCGACCTCGCCTCCCAGATCCAGTCGTTGCAGGCGAGCCGACACCAGTACCTGGTGATCATGGCCAGGGCGACCACGATCAACGGGATTCTCGCCGTCCAGAATCAGATCGACAACCTCCAGAGCCAGATCCAGCAGCTCCAGGGTCAGCTTCACCTGCTCAACCACGAGACGACCTTCGCGACGCTCGACGTGACCGTGACCCAGAGCGGCGTCTCTCAGACGACCCACCACCACTCCGGTGTCGCCAGCGCGTGGGACGACAGCGTCGGTGGGTTCGTGCGAGCGTTCGAGGGTCTCATTCGCGTCGGCGGCCCCGCGCTCTTCGTCGCGTTGTGCCTGGCGGTGCTCGCGGGAGCGGGGCGCGTCGCGTGGCGCTGGCGGGTTCGACGTCGCCTCTAGCGCTGTTCGCGTACGCCAACGCGGTTGACGACGGCGACCTGGTCCCGCAGCCCTACGACCGCGTCACCGCTACCTAAAGGCGACGACCGAGTTGGCGGTCGCGACGAGCAACAGACCCGCGCCGACCCCGGGGGTGGGGAAGTGAGTGGCGACCGCGCCGACGCGCCGCTGAGTGACGAGGTGTCCCGTCGCGGGGTTGAGCCCGTAGAGGACGCCGTCCTGGCCGACGCTCCAGACCTCTCCGCCCACGACGACCGGCGGGCCGCCGCCGTCCGCCGACGCCCACACCACGGTGAGCGACGACGGGGTTGACGCGCGCACCGCGACCACTCCGCTTAGGCACGGCAGGTAGACGACGTCGCCGACGACCGCGGCCCCACCGTCGATGTCGTCGCCGCAGACCCCCGACAGCAGTCGGAGCTGGTGGCCGACCCCACCGAGGTGGCCGGCGCGCAGCAGGAACGCGCGCCCGCCCTTGCTCGCCCACCCGCCGAGGCCGTTGGCGAGCAGCGCGGGCGCCATCGAGAGGTCGAGGTCGTTGGCGTTGTCTGAGCGCCACGACGCCGGGGCAAAGAACTGGCGAAGACGGAGCGTGGGGGAGAGCTCGAGCACGGAGTCCGAGTCGTCGTAGGCGCCCGACCCCGCGACCGAGCCGTTGCCCGCCTCGACCCACACGTCGCTCTTCGCGTCGACGACCGGCGCCGCGCCGCCCATCCAGACCGCGCCCTCGCGCTCACCCGGTGCGCGGTCGATCGTGAAGATCGTCGTCGCCCCGGACCCCTCGGGGGCCGCGACGACCGCGCCGTGATAGTTGCCGCAGTCGCCGTAGTTGCCGCCGAAGCCGAAGACGACGCGACCGCGGTCGAGGGTAAGCCCGGTGCGCTGGAGCAGCGCCGCGGGGTCCGAGCTCCTGGGGTCGACGACGCGCCCCGACTCGACGTGGCCGGTGCGCGCGTTGAGCCCGACGAGCACGTGGCGCGGGCGGCCCTTGACGTCCTCGTCGGCGACGACGAAGAGCTCGCCGCGCGCCGGGTCGAGTACCGGCGTGCCGGTGATGCCCACGTCGGGGGTGATGTTGCCGCAGGGTAGGGTCGAGGCCGGCACCGGCGTCGCCACGCGACGACGCCACGCGACCTTGCCGCTCGAGGCGACCAGCGCGTAGACGACGTCGGCCTCGGTCGCGACGTAGACGCGGTCGGACCACTCGAGGGGCTGGCCGTAGACCTGGCCGTCGAGCACGGGTGAGCGCCACGCCGGCGCCGTCGCCACGACGGAGGTGGGCGTGGCCGCGACCGCGAACTCGACCCAGCCGCCGTGGTACGAGGTCCACCCCGCCGCGGGTGTCGCCCCGCGCGCGCTGGCGCCGCCCACGCCGACGAGGGCCACGAAGAGCACGCCCGCCACGACGCGACGCGCGCCGACACCGCTCGAACGAGGTCGCGAGCGGTGGACCACTAAGGCCGAGTCTCGCACCGGAAACCGCTCTCGACCGCCGCGAACGTGAGACCGCGGTGAGAGGCACCTGTGACGCCTCTTAATTGGGAGGTCGTCGTTCGGCGCCACAGTGTCGACGACCTTATGATTCTCTTATGGCCATGACTAGACAACGTCGTTTTTTCACCATCCTCATCAGCCTCATCGTCGTCGCC
>JBOGFU010000153.1:0-2674 GCA_050743545.1 Acidimicrobiales bacterium
ACCTCGACGGGGTGATGGTCAACGCCGGTGGGGACGTGGCGTGCCTGGGCACCCCCGCCCCCGGCGAGGCGTTCCGCGTGGGCATCGTGCGGCCCGATTCACGCCTCGAGCTCGCCACGATCGTCGACGTGGCCGGCGCCGTCGCCACGTCGGGGACCTACGAGCGAGGCGAGCACTTGGTCAACCCCTTTAGCGGACACCTAGCCAGCGCGGTGGCATCGGCCACCGTCACCGGACCGGACCTCGGAATGGCCGACGCCCTGGCGACCGCGCTGTGCGTCGCCGGCCCCACGATGCTCGAGCTCCTCGGCGACATCGATGGCTACGAGGGCTTCACAATCGGCCACGACGGAGCGCGCGGCGCGACCGAGCGCTTTCCCTTCGCACGCCGCGTGGGCGCGGTCGCAGACGCGGAGGCAGACGCGGACGCCTAGCGCAGGGTGAGCTCCTGGCGGTAGAGGCGAGTCGGACCTTGGGCGGCGACCGCGTCGGCGAGGTTCGCGAAGGCGACCGCGGCGTCACTCGTCGGGTCCGCGGCGACGATCGGTGAGCCGACGTCGCCACCCTCGCGCAGGCGCGGGTCGAGCGGGACGCGCGCGAGCAGCGCGACCCCGAGGTCACGCGCGAGCGCATCACCGCCGCCCTTGCCGAAGATCTCGTAGCGCACGCCGTCGTCGCCGCTGAACCAGCTCATGTTCTCGATGACCCCGCGCACGCTGAGCTTGAGCTTGCGCGCGGCGTAGGCCGAGCGCTGGGCGACGCGCTGGGCCGCGGGCTGAGGGGTCGTGACGACGTACATCTCCACGCGCGGCACGACCTCGCTCAGCGTCAACGCGACGTCACCGGTGCCGGGGGGCATGTCGATGAGCAGGAAGTCGGGCTGGTCCCACCACGCGTCGCGCACGAGCTGCTCGATCGCCTTGTGGAGCATCGGCCCACGCCAGATCACCGGCTGCTCGTCGGGCACGAAGTAGCCCATCGACACGACGCGCACGCCGTGGGCGAGGGTGGGCAGCACGAGGTCGCCGAGCACCACCGGGTCGGTCGCCGCGCCCATCATCTTGGGCACCGAAAATCCGTAGACGTCCGCGTCCAACAGACCGACCGAGTGGCCCCGCGCGGCCAGCGCCACGGCGAGGTTGACCGTGACCGTGGACTTGCCCACGCCGCCCTTGCCCGAGGAGATCCCGAGCACGCGCGTGCGCGACGTACGCGCGAGGAAGGCGGGCGTGGCGTCGTGGCCGTGGCCGTCGTCGGCCGCGGTCATCTGCGCGCGCAGGAAGTTGCGCAGGCCGAGCCGCTCCTCCTCGGTCATCGAGCGCACCGAAAGTCTCGCGCCGGGGGCGGCCGCGGCGACGCGCTCCTCGATCACCGAGCGAGGGGGCCAGTTGGTCACCGGCAGGATCAGCTCGACCGCGTCGTCGCTCACCTCGCCCACGAAGCCCAGCTCGCCGAGGGTCCGGCCAATTTGGGGCTCGACGACCGCCGCCACGGCGTCGCGGGGGCTGGGCGTGCGACTCATCTCGCAGTGAGGCTACCGGCGCGCCAAACGCCGACGCACCCGTAGACTTTCGACGTGGTCGACAGCCAGTTCGAGAGCCCGCTCGACCCGGGCATCTTCACCGCGACGGTCACCAGCCTCGCCCACTCCTTCGGCGACGAGACGCGACGCAAGATCTTCCTCTACCTGCTCGAGAGCCCCGGCGCGACCGCGACCGAGCTCGCCGCGCACTGTGACGTCCACGCCAACGTCGTGCGCCACCACTTAGAGCGCCTCACCGAGTGCGGCTACGTGACCTACGACAACCTGCACAAGACCACCGTGGGGCGCCCGGCCAAGGGCTACCGCGTGGTCGACGAGGGCAAGGTCGTCGACGGCACCCTGCGCCGCGACGCGCTGCTCGTGACGATGCTGGAGATGGCCCTCGAGCGCCTGGGGCCCGATTCGGCCGAGGAGCTCGCCCACGAGGTCGGCGTCGGCTACGGGCGGACCATGGGCGCCGCGGTCGCGCCGACCGATTCGACGCGCACCGTGCGCGAGGCCATGGCCTCCATCGCCGGGCTCCTCACCGCGCACGGCTTCAACGCCCGGCTCGAAGACGGCGACACGACGTCGGTGGTCTCGGAGAACTGCCCCTTCGGGGCCGCGGCCCTCCACCACCCCGTGCTCTGCGCGCTCGACCGCGGCCTCATCACGGGGCTCCTCGAGGGCCTCGGCGCCGAACGCACCACCGTGACGCTCACCTCGCGCGCGCTGGGCGACGACGCCTGCCGCGTGACCGCCTAGACCGAGCGCGTGGGCGAGCGCGCGCCGCGCGTGGCGCTGTCGGTCGTCATCAGAGAGTGGCTGCGCCTGGGCGTGACCGGCTTCGGCGGCCCGGCCAACCACGTCGCGCTGCTGCGTCGACTGTGCGTGGAGCGCCGCGAGTGGATGGACCCACGCGAGTTCGACGACGCCCTCGCCGCGGTGTCCCTGCTCCCCGGCCCGGCGTCGACCCAGCTCGCGATCTACTGCGCGTGGCGCGTGCGCGGGGTCGTGGGCGGAGTGGTCGGCGGGCTCTGCTTCATCGTGCCCGGGCTCAGCGCGGTCGTGGCCCTCGCCGCGGCGGTCTTTTCCAGCGGTGCGCCCCGGTGGCTCCTCGACGCCGCGGCCGGCGCGGGCGCGGGAACCCCC
>JBOGFU010000154.1:0-4023 GCA_050743545.1 Acidimicrobiales bacterium
GACGAGTCCGACGCCGTGGCTGCTCGACGGCGCGACCCCCTCGACGTCGCTCGCGGGTTCCAGCTCGATCGCCCACACGTCGCCCGGCTCGCGACCCGACCGCACGGCGTCCACGACGACGCAGAGATCGGCGTCGTCCCAGAGGCCCAGCAGGTCGAGGGGGTCCTCCACCGACCCGACGTCGAGCGCGGCCGATCGCTCCGACACGAGGCGCGCGACGAGGGGGCCGACCGCGTCGTCGCGGCGGTAGGGGCTGCCGAGCCCAACCACGACCGCGCTCACGAGCGCACCACGCTCAGGTCGAGGAAGTGCGCCGCGCACGAGATGCACGGGTCGTGGTTGCGCACGGCCTGCTCGAGTCGCCACTGCAGGTCCTCGTCGCTGAGGTCGAGCCCGCCCTGGGCGACGCGGCGTAGGTCGTCTTCGATGGTGAGCTGGTTCTGGGAGGTCGGGGGCACGATGCGCGCGCGCGATATCAGCCCGTCGGCTCGAACGTCGTACTCGTGGAGCAGCAGACCGCGCGGCGCCTCGGTGACGCCATAGCCGGACCCCGCGCGCTCGACGATGGGGCTCGCGGGCGGCGCGGGCGCCTCGTAGAGATCGACCAAGCGCAGCGCCTCGTCGCACGCGTAGACGAGTTCGACCGCTCGCACGACGATGCTCTGGAATGGGTTGGCGCAGACCGGTCCGAGCCGCGCGGCCCTCGCGGCCTCCGCGGCCAGGGGCGAGAGCACGTCGTGGTTGAGCGCGTAGCGCGCCAGCGGCCCGGTGAGGTAGTGGCGTCCGCCGAGTCGCGCGTGCAGCGCGGTCGAGCGCTCGACGTGCTCCTCGGCGACCGCGGCGCCGTAGGTGCGGGCGCTGAACCGGTCGCCCGCCGACGTCACCGGTCGGCCGCCGTCGATCGCGTAGCGCTCGTCGTCGCGCAGCGCGACGAAGAGGTAATCGCCGGTCACGTCGGGGAAGTCGAACCCCGCGACCCACGACACGGTCGCGAGCGCGGCGTCGCGAGCGCGTCGCAGCGGCTCGGCCAGCGCGGCGATCGCCGCGCGCTCGGGGGCCCGGTAGAAGCCGCCCATGCGCACGTTGACCGGGTGCACCGCGCGACCACCGACGGTCTCCATGATCAGGTTGCCGACGCGCTTGAGGTCGAGCCCGCGCTCGACCGTCGCGCGGTCGCGCTCGGCGAGTTGAACCGCGTCGGCGCAGCCGAGGAAGTCGGGCGCGTGCAGGAGATAGACGTGCAGCGCGTGGCTCTGGATCCACTCGCCGCAGTACAGCAGCCGGCGCAGCGCCGTCACGCGTCGGTCGACCTCGACCCCCATCGCGTCCTCCATCGCCGCGCAGGCCGACATCTGGTAGGCGACCGGGCAGATCCCGCAGATTCGCGCGGTGATATCCGGGGCCTCGGCGAAGTGGCGTCCGACGAGCAGCGCCTCGAAGTAGCGCGGGGGCTCAAAGACCTCGAGCGCGACGTCGGTGACGACGCCGTCACGAACCTCGACGCGCAACGACCCCTCGCCCTCGACGCGGGCGATCCCTTCGACGCCGACCGTGCGGGAGCGGGCGTGGGTCACGGCGCCACCGCCCCGTCCGGGAGATCGACCAGCGCCGCGTGGGCGTCGCGGAACTCGGGCGCCGCGGCGTTGAAGGTGTGGACGAGTCGCGCGAGCTGAGACCGATCGGCGCCGTGGGCACGCAGGCGCTCGACCAGGGCGCCGGTGTGGGCGGTCTCGGACGGTCCGAAGCAGCCGAAGCAGCCACGCCCGATCGACGGGCACAGGCCCCCGCACCCCGCCCGGGTCACTGGGCCGAGGCACGGCTCGCCGCGCGAGACGACCACGCAGACCGCGCCGCGCGCCTTGCACTCGCGACAGACGCTGAACGTGGGAACGACCGGCCGGCGCCGCGCGAGGGTCGCCGCCACGACCTCGAGGAGCTGGCCCCGGTCGATCGGGCACCCCCGCAGCTCGACGTCGACCTTCACGTGATCGGCGATCGGCGTCGACGTGTCGAGCGAGCGCAGGTACTCCGGGTGGGCGTAGACGACGCCGGGGTACGAGCCCGCGGCCGCGAAGTTGCGCAGCCCCTGGATCCCCCCCGCGCTCGCGCACGCGCCGATCGTGATCAGCGTGCGCGACGCCGCGCGCACTCGGGCGATGCGCTCGACGTCGTCGGGCGTCGTGATTGAACCCTCGACGAGCGAGACGTCGTAGGGTCCCTCCACCGTCGCCCGGGACATCTCGGTGAAGTGGGCAATCGACACGGCCCCGGTGAGCGCGAGCAGCTCGTCCTCGCAGTCGAGCAGGCTGAGCTGGCAGCCGTCGCACGACGCGAACTTCCACACCGCGAGGGTCGGGCGGGCGTCGGCGCCGCTCATCGCTCGCGCTCCGACATGAGCCGCTCGACCGCGCCCGCGTAGGTGACCACCGGACCGTCGCGACACAGCAGCAGCGGCCCGAGCTGGCAGTGACCGCACCAGCCGACGCCGCACTGCATGTTGCGCTCGAGGGAGAGCAGGATCCGCTCGGGGTCGACGCCCTGATCGACGAGCGCGCGAGCGCTGAAGCGCATCATGATCTCGGGTCCGCAGACCAGCGCGCGCGCGCGCGCCGCGTGGAAACCGGCCGCGTCGAGCAACGTGGTCACCAGCCCGACCGGACCGTCCCACCCGGGCGCGCCGCGGTCGACGGTGACGGCGACAACGGCCCCGCGGGCGCGCCACGCGTCGAGGTCCTCGCCGAACACGACCTGGGACGGGTCGCGAGCTCCGACCAGCACGAAGACCCTCGGCCCGCCCTCGGCGTGACGAGCCACGAACTCGTCGATCGCGCCGCGCAGTGGCGCGAGGCCAATCCCGCCCGCGACGACGACGACGTCGCCCTCGTCGTAGGAGCCGCCACGCGCCGGCACCGCCCAGTCGGTGCCGAACGGTCCGCGCACACCCACCACGTCGCCAACGCGACTGGCGCACAGCGCGCGTGTGACCAGGCCCACGTCGCGCACGGTGTGGCGCAGCGGCCCGCCCTCGCCGGGCGCCGCGCTCACCGAGACCGCCACCTCGCCCACGCCGCCCGCGGTCACCATGTTGAACTGTCCCGGCGCGAATCCCAACGGGCCACCGGACACCGGCTCGAGCCACAGCGAGACGGCGTCGGCGGTCTCTTGGCGGCGCCCGACGACGCGATGCACCACCGGCACCAGGGGCGTCGCCACGTCGTTGACCACGGTGTCACTCGTCACGGGGTCCCCGGTACAGGTCGAGCAGCCGCAGGCGTGTCGCCTGGAGGCGGCCGAGGAGCTCGGACGAGACTCGCGAGACCAGCGCGAACCCGAACTGCGGGTCGGCGAGCGCCTTGGCGCGAAGGCACGCGCCGTCGACGGCGACCGCGCCGACGTCGTCGATCGCGCGCGCGTCAAAGGTCCAGCGGTAGGGCGGCACCAGCCAGCTCCAGCCCACCACCGAGCCGGGACCAACCGTCTCGATCACCTCCGCGCCGCGCCCGGGGGCGTGCACGTCGATGGAGACGTGGCCGCGGCGGAGGACGTAGAACGTGTCCGCGACCACGCCCTCCTCGATCATGAGCGTGCCCGGTGAGATCGCCACGTTGCGACTGCACCCCGCGACCAGGGCCACGGTCTCGGCGCTCAATCCGGCAAAGAAACGGTGCGCCGCGAGGAGCTCTTCGACGGTGACCTTCACGTCGAAGCCCCCGGGGTCGCGGCGACCGCGGTCGCCTCCTCGCGGATGTCGATCCCCACCGGACACCACGCGACGCACCGACCGCACCCCACGCAACCCGACGTGTCGAACTGGTCCCACCACGACGAGAGCTTGTGGGTCGCCCACTGGCGGTAGCGCGACGCCACCGACTCGCGCACCGGTCCGCCGTGCAGGTACGAGTGCGAGAGGTCGAAGCACGACGACCACGTCCGACGCCGCGAGACCTCGCCGTGCAGGTCGGTCACGTCGCGCACGTCGGTGCAAAAGCACGTCGGGCAGACCATCGTGCAGTTGCCGCACGC
>JBOGFU010000155.1:0-2065 GCA_050743545.1 Acidimicrobiales bacterium
GGGGTGAGCCGACCAGACGCGACACCGAGTGCTTCTCCATGTACTCGCTCATGTCGAGCTGGATGATGGCGTCCTCGTCGTCGAAGAGGAACTCGGCCAAGGTCTTCGCGAGCTCGGTCTTGCCCACGCCGGTGGGCCCGAGGAAGATGAACGACCCACCGGGGCGCTTGGGGTCCTTCAGGCCGGCGCGCCCGCGGCGGATCGCGCGACTCAGCGCGATGATCGCCTCGTCCTGGCCGATGACGCGCTTGTGCAGCTCGTCTTCCATCCGCAGGAGCTTGGACGTCTCCTCCTCGGTGAGGCGGTAGACCGGGATACCGGTCCACACCGCGAGCACCTCGGCGATCGTGTCCTCGTCGACCAGGTCGAAGGTCGTCCCCCCGGAGGCCTTGACGGTCATGTCGAGCTCGTCGCGGCGCGCGACGAGCTCGCGCTCCTGCTCTTCTAGCGCCTTGGCCTGCTCGAGCGCGCCCGACTCCATCGCCGACTCCTTGTCGGCGCGAACCCGGTTGATGTCCTCGTCGACCTTGCGCGCGGCGGGCGGCGCGTCCATGCGCCGGATGCGCAGGCGGCTGCCGGCCTCGTCGATCAGGTCGATCGCCTTGTCGGGCAGGAAGCGGTCCGAGATGTAGCGGTCGGCCAGGTTGGCCGCGGCAATGAGCGCCTGGTCGGTGATCTTGACCTGGTGGAAGGTCTCGTAGACCTCGCGCAGCCCCTTCAAGATCTCGATGGTCATCGCGACCGAGGGCTGCTCGACCTTGACCGGCTGGAAGCGGCGTTCGAGCGCGGCGTCCTTTTCGATGTGCTTGCGGTACTCGTCGTTGGTCGTCGCCCCGACGGTCTGGAGCTCGCCGCGCGCGAGCATCGGCTTCAAAATCGACGCCGCGTCGATCGCGCCCTCCGCGGCGCCCGCGCCGACCAGGGTGTGGATCTCGTCGATGAACAGGATGATGTCGCCACGGGTGCGGATCTCCTTTAACACCTTCTTCAGTCGCTCCTCGAAGTCGCCGCGGTAGCGGCTGCCCGCGACCAGCGCGCCGAGGTCGAGCGTGTAGAGCTGCTTGTCGGTGAGGGTGATCGGCACCTGGTTGGCCACGATCCGCTGGGCCAGGCCCTCGACGATCGCGGTCTTGCCCACGCCGGGCTCGCCGATGAGCACCGGGTTGTTCTTGGTGCGCCGGCTGAGCACCTGCATCACGCGCTCGACTTCCTTCTCGCGCCCGACGAGGGGGTCGAGTTTGCCCTCGCGCGCGAATTGGGTCAGGTTGCGCCCGAACTGGTCGAGGACCGCGGACCCGCCGCCGACGTCGCCGTCGGACTTGCCCGAGCCCACCGGGCTCGCCGGTGACTCCTTGCCGGTCTGGCCGGACATCATCTGGATGACCTGGGTGCGCACCCGGGCCATGTCGGCGCCGAGGTCGCTCAAGACCTGGGCGGCCACGCCCTCGCCCTCGCGCACCAGTCCGAGGAGCATGTGCTCGGTGCCGATGTAGGAGTGGCCGAGCTGGAGGGCCTCGCGCAGCGAGAGCTCGAGGACCTTCTTCGCTCGCGGCGTAAACGGGGGCGACCCCGGCGAGGGGTTGGTGTTGGCCCCAATCGCCTCTTCCACCTTTTCGCGCACGACGTCAAAAGTCACGCCCAGCGCGTCCAGCGCCTTGGCGGCCACGCCCTCGCCCTCGCGGATCAGCCCGAGCAGGATGTGCTCGGTCCCAATGAAGGCGTGGTTGAGGTCGCGGGCCTCTTCTTGGGCCAGCACGAGGACCCGGCGGGCCCGATCGGTGAATCGCTCGAACAAATCGCTTCCTTTGTCTAGGACCTCAGTGTACCGGTGGGCCATGCGACTTCGGTCTCACCCAGAACCGCGTAACAACGCCTCATCTACAGTGGCGTCGTGAACCCGCACGAGCGCCTGCGGCTGCCGGCGGTCGAGGCCGACCTCGGTCGACTCGAGAGCCTGCTCGCCGACTCGGTCGTCGTGAACGACGACTACCTCGACTCGGTCACCACCCACTTGATCTACGCGGGCGGCAAGCGCCTGCGCCCGCTCCTGGCGGTCGCCGCGGCG
>JBOGFU010000156.1:0-8290 GCA_050743545.1 Acidimicrobiales bacterium
GGAGTACCTCGTAGCCGTCGGGTAGCGAGAAGAGCTCGCGCAGGCCGTCGCGAACCTCGGCGACCTTGTTGCGCACCGTCGCCTGACGGTGCGACGTCCCGAGGTACGTCGACGCGTCGGCGGCGAGGGCGTCCACCTGGGCCGCGCGGACCTTGGACGGACCCGATCCGAAGCGACCATCGCGCGGGAGGAGGTTCGCGGGGATACGAAGTTCGTGGGGTGAGGTCATAGACTTACATTCTTACGGGAGCGACGACGGAGTAGATCATGGGTGCGAGGGTGAGCGACCGGCTGAGTGGCCTGGCGCCCAGCGCGACCCTCGCCGTTGACGCCAAGGCCAAGGCGATGCGCGCCGCGGGGGAGCCCGTCGTGGGGTTTGGAGCGGGCGAGCCCGACTTCGCCACCCCCGAGCACATCGTCGAGGCCGCCGCGGCGGCCTGCCACGACGTGAGAAACCACAAGTACACGCCCACCGCGGGGCTGCCTGAACTCCGCTCGGCGATCGCCGCCAAGTCCCGGCGCGACTCGGGGCTCGAGGTCGCGCCCGAACAGGTCCTGGTGACCAACGGCGGCAAGCACGCGGTCGCGACCACCTTCGCGACGCTGCTCGACCCGGGCGACGAGGTCATCATTCCTGCGCCCTACTGGACGACCTATCCCGAATCCGTCTACCTCGCGGGGGGCGTCGCGGTCCCCGCACCCACGAGCGAGTCCGACGGCTTCCGCCTCACCGTCGCCGAGCTCGAGCGAGCGTGGACTCCGCGCACCAAGGCCCTCATCTTCGTGTCGCCGTGCAACCCGACCGGCGCGGTGGTCGAGCCAGAGGAGGTCGCGCGGATCGGCCACTGGGCGGCCGAGCGCGGCGTGTGGGTCGTCGCCGACGAGATCTACGAGCACTTGGTCTACGACGGCGCGCGACACGTCTCACTGCCCGTCGTCGCGCCCGAGGTCGACGATCGGTGGATTGTCGTCAACGGCGTGGCCAAGACCTACGCGATGACGGGGTGGCGCATCGGCTGGATGATTGGGCCGCCCGACGTCATGGACGCCGCGGTCAACTACCAGAGCCAGACGACGTCGAACATCTCCAACATCTCCCAACGCGCCGCGGTCGCCGCGCTCAACGGTGACCTCTCCGCGGTCGCCGAGATGCGATTGGCGTTCGATCGTCGTCGCCGAACCATGACGTCGATGCTCAACGCCATCGACGGCGTGACCTGCGCGGAGCCGCGGGGAGCGTTCTACTGCTTCCCGAACGTCACGGGGCTGCTCGGGCGCACGCTCAAAGGACGCACGTCCACCACGTCGGCCGAGCTCGCGGACGCGCTACTCGACGTCATCAAGATCGCCGTGGTTCCCGGGGAGGCCTTTGGCGCGCCGGGCTTCTTCCGGCTCAGTTATGCGTTGGGGGACGACGAGCTCGTTGATGGGTTGGGTCGCCTGGGCGACCTCGTGGCCGCGGGCTGAGCGTCGGCCTTTAGCCTGAGGTTCGAGAGAGAGGCGGGGCCGTGGCCCGAGTGCTGGTGACCGAGCAGATTGCCGAGGGCGGGCTCAACGAGCTGCGCCTCGCCGGTCACGACGTTGACGTCCAGTTCGGACTTAGCCCTGACGAGTTGCGCGCCGCGGTGCGTGGCGCCCACGCCCTGATCATCCGCTCCGCGACGAAGGTCGACGCGACCGTTCTCGACGCCGCCAGCGAGCTCGTCGTGGTCGGGCGGGCGGGGATCGGCCTCGACAACGTCGACGTCGAGCGCGCCACCGAGCTGGGCGTCATGGTCGTCAACGCGCCCCAGTCCAACATCCTCTCCGCGGCCGAACAGACGATGGCGCTGCTGCTGGCTCAAGCGCGCAATGTTCCTCAGGCCCACGCCGCGCTCAAGGACGGCAAGTGGGAGCGCAGCCGGTGGGAGGGGGTTGAGGTCCACGGCAAGACACTCGGCGTGATCGGCCTGGGCAAGATTGGGGCGCTCGTGGCTCAGCGAGCCCTGGCCTTCGGCATGCACCTCATCGCCTACGACCCCTTCATCTCCGAGGAGCGTGCCCGTCACATGGGTGTCGAGCTCGTCGACCTGGAGCGCCTCTTGCGTCAGAGCGACTTCATCACGATCCACCTACCCAAGACCAAGGAGACCACGAACCTGCTTAACGCGGAGACGTTGGCCATGACCAAGCCCGGGGTGCGAATCGTCAACGTTGCTCGCGGGGGAATCGTGAATGAGTCCGATCTCGCCGACGCGATTCGATCGGGCCACGTCCAGGGCGCCGCGCTCGACGTCTTCGAGCACGAGCCCACGACCGAGTCCCCGCTCTTTGACCTGCCGTCCGTCGTTGTCGTGCCCCACCTCGGCGCGTCGACGGTCGAAGCCCAAGACAAGGCGGGGGCGTCGATTGCCGAGCAGGTCGTGCTCGCGCTGGCCGGGGACTTTGTCCCCTTCGCCGTCAACGTGGCCGCCGGCGAGGTCTCGAACGTCGTGCGTCCGTTCATGGGGCTCGCCGAACTGCTCGGCCGCTTCATTGGCGGACTCCTCGACGGCAAGCCCGCCGACCTCGACGTGGTGTACCAGGGCGAGCTCGCTGGCGCGGGCACGAAGATCCTGACCCTGTGCGCGTTGAAGGGCCTGCTGATCGCGACGGGCCACACGGGTGTCTCGTTCGTCAACGCCCCGCAGTTGGCGGTTGAGCACAAGCTCGCGTGGTCGGAGTCGTCGACCGTCGACTCGCCCGAGTACGTCAACCTGATCTCCGTGCGTTCGGGTGAGCACTCCGTGTCGGGGACGCTGATGACGATTGGGACTCGCGTCGAAACGCGCATCGTGACCGTCGACGGTCACAGCGTGGAGATCCCTCCCGCGGCGTCGATGCTGGTCGTGCACAACGACGATCGACCGGGCATGATTGGGCTCGTCGGCACCGCGCTCGGCAACGCGGGGGTCTCGATCTCCTCGATGGCGGTCGGCCCCGAGGCGTCGTCTAAAACGGCGCTCATGGTGCTCTCGACCGAGGCCCCCACCCCCCCCGAGGTCATCGAGCACCTGCGCGACGACCCCGGAATCCAAGACATTCACCTCATCACGCTTCGCTGACCCCAGACCAGGGGGTATTCGCGGGCCCTCGGTAAACTCAGCCAAACCCCGAGGGACTCGCCCCACCAGTGAAAGGCCCCTGAATGTCGAGTGAGGACGTGGGCACGCACCTCGTGTGCGCCATCATCACGCCCAACTACCTCGATCAGTTCCTGGTTCTCGGTCGATCGCTCGCGCGACACATGCCCGACGTCGAGGTGCGCGTGCTCGTACTCCAGGACTGCGTCGACGTGACCGCAATCCAGGCGGCGCTCGACGGCTATCGCGATGGGGGAGCGGTTCAGGGCCGCCACGTCGCCCTGACCATCGACGACGTCGACTGGGGAGATTTCGACGTCGAGTCTGCGGTGCAGTTCTACGACATCCTGGAGTTCGCGACGTCGGTCAAGCCCGCTCTCATGCGCTCGCTCTTGAGGGAGGGATGGGACCGCGTGACGTATCTCGATCCGGACATCGAGGTCTACGCCGACTTCACCAGCCTGCTCGACGACTCATCGGACCTCTCGCTCACGCCGCACTTTCTCAGCGACATCCCGCGTGACGACCATCGGCCCTCCACCTACGACGTCCTCATGGCGGGATTCTTCAACTTGGGGTTCGCGTCGGCGCGACCGGGGGCCATGCCGTTCCTCGACTGGTGGAGCGCCCGACTCCAATTCGAGTGCCTCAACGACCACCGGCGCGGACGCTTCACCGACCAGAAGATCGTCGACATGGCGACGTTGATGACGCGGGTCCAGGTCGTCGCCGACCCCGGGGTCAACGTGGCGTACTGGAACCTCCACGAGCGCAAGGTGATCGCCGACGGCGACGGCTGGGCGGTTGACGTCGCCGGCGTGACGAGCCCGCTCTACTTCTTCCACTTCAGCGGGTTCGTCCTGGACCAGAGCGCGACGCTGTCGCGCCACTCGAGCCGACACGTCGTGGGCGACGCCATGCCGCGTGCGCTCGCGGTCGGCTACGACGAGCGCCTTCGATCGGGCGACGGGTCACCCTACGAGTTCACCCTGGGCGGCGCGCCCCTCGCGGAGGGGATACCCGACGCGTGGCACCGCGCGATTCGTGAAGATGCCGAGGCGCACGCGCACGCGGGGTGGTCCCTCCCGGACGTTCGTGAACGGCTCTATCCCTCCAACGACCCCGCGCGGTGGGCGATCTGCCGCTCGTGCGGCGAGAGTCACGACAACTTCGGTGCGCGCGCGACGTCATTCCTGGTCGGGTGGGCGACGCACGCGTCACTCTCCGGGGCGCCCAACGGCGTCAGCGCGATGTACCGGGGCGAGCACTTCGAGTACCGCGAGGGTGCCTTGGCGCAGCTGGCGTGGGCCGCGACCGGGTTGGCGCGCGAGCTCGCTGGCGTGCCCGACGTGGCGGCCGAGGTGCTGCGTGCCGCGCGCGCCGCGGTGCGCGACGCCGCCGACCTCAAGTTGGTCGGCTACTTCTCATGTCCCACTGGCCTCGGCCAGATCGCTCGCTGGACGCTCAAGACGCTCGAAGAGGAGGGACTTCGCGTGTCGGTCGAGCGGGTCTATGCGCTCGGCGACAGTTTTGAGTACCTCTCCGCGCTGCTCGCGCGACCCAACCCGCTTGCCGCGGCGGACTCATCGGCGCTGTGTTTCATCAACGCGGACCAGTGGGGCGAACACGTCGTGGGACCGGGTCGAGTCAACACGTTGACCCAGCAGATCGAGGCCGTCTGGGCGTGGGAGCTCGATCACGTTCCGGCCACGATGTTCGACGCGGCGAGGGGGGGACCGTCGCGGGTTCACGCGCTGTCGCGCTGGAGCGCCCACGCGCTGGGTCGGGTCCTGCCCGTTCCGGTCCAACGATTCGCACCCTTTGACGGTGACCTGGTGGACGCGTTAGAGGTGCGCGAGGTAACGGGTTCCCCCGTCATTGAACGGCCCTATCTGCTCACGACGTTCGACTCGAAGAGCTACTTGGCGCGCAAGAACCCCGAAGGGGTCCTCGAGCTGTGGCGCCGAGTCGCCGAGGACTTCCCAGATCACCGCCTCGTCATCAAGAGCTCGGACTTTCGCGAGGTCGCCCCGCCCTCGTTGCTGGACGCGGTCGACGAGTCGCCGCGTACGATCCTGATCGACCGACACCTGAGCGACGCCGACTACGCGGAACTCCTGGCCCACTGCGCCGCCTTCGTGTCGCTCCATCGCTCCGAGGGGATGGGCCTGACGCCGATCGAGGCGGGACTTCGCGGGTTACCGGTCATCTACACCAACTACGGCGGCGTCGCCGAGTATCTCCAGGACGGCTTCTTCCCCGTCGCCTACTCGCCCGCGCGTGTGGGCGACGCGCCCCACGACGCCGGTCCCTACGACGCGGACGCCTGGTGGGCGGAGCCCGACATGGACGACGCGGAGCGACAGCTGCGTCGTGCGCTCACGCTCACCACGGACGACGCGTCGGAGGTTTCGCTGCGCGTGGACCGTAAGCAGCTGATCGAGAACCTCCTCGCGGCGCGCGCCGAAGTCGTCGTCACCGCCGAGCGCCTTATCGAGGCGGCGCGGGTTCACGAAGACACGCCCACCGCGCTCATGGAGCTGTTCGACCGCGCTTTGAGCAACGCGCCCGAGGAACCAGCGCTGCCCGACCCGAACCGCATGGTCCTGGTCGTCCTCGCGGTGGCCTGGCGGGTCTACAAGATTCTTCCGCGCGCCCTGCGCCGCCAGTTCAACATCGCCCTCTTCAAACTGCGGCGTGAGCATGGAGATCTCTAGCCCCGACGCCGCCGCCACCGTCGGCGCGCCCGACCCCGCGAGGGGCTGGCCCCAAGGTTGGAACGAGACGACGTCCGACTACGAACGCGACTCCACCATTGACGACCTCGTGCGCGCGCGAGCCCAGGAACGCCCCGACGCCATCGCCATCGTCGACGGCGACGCGACAGTCACCTACGTCGAGCTCGTCGAGCGCGCTGACGCACTCGCCGCTCGGGTCCGACCCCACCTCGACGGCCCCGACCAGTGCGTCGGCGTCGTCGCGGAGCGCTCGAGCGACGCGGTCGTCGCTTTCCTCGGCGTGCTCGCGGCCGGGGCGGCGTTCGTGCCCCTCGAGGCCGGTCAGCCCGTCGAGCGGCTGCGCGCGATGGTGCGCGACACGCATGCGAGGGCCACGGTCGCGCCGTCTCATCTACTCTCACGCGCCAGCGAGATGGGCGACCTCCCGGTGATCGAATTGCGTGACGAGCGCGCCGCCGAGGTTGAGGCACCGCCGTGGTCGCGCGGGGGAGGGGCGCTCGCCTACGTGATGTTCACCTCGGGCTCGACCGGTCGACCCAAGGGTGTCGGCGCGGAGCACCGCGGGGTGTTGCGCTACGTGCGGGGCGCCCGCGACCTTGCGCCCACGGTGGACGACGCGGTCTTGCACGTTGGGTCGATCGGATTTGACGCGTCGACCTACGAGATCTGGGGCGCGTTGTGCAATGGTGCGCGCCTGGTGGTGCACCCGGAGTCGAGATTCGACCCGCGCGAGGTGGCCGAGACGATCACCCGCCACGGGGTCACGGTGGGAATGTTCTCGGCGGGCTCGCTGCACCTGATGGTCGATGGGGCGCTCGCGAGCCTCGGCGGATACCGACTGGTCATTTCGGCGGGGGACGTGCTCTCGCCCGCACACGCCGCGCGCCTTCGCCAGGAGTGGCCCGCGACGCGCCTGGTGAACGCCTACGGCCCCACGGAGGCGACCGTCACGGCGTCGGTGTTCGAGGTGACCTCGGTGACCGCGGGCCACTCGGTGCCGATCGGTCACCCGCTCGCCAACACGACGCTCTACGTGCTCGACGGCGACCGACTCGTCGCCCCGGGTGAGGTCGGCGAGCTCTGCGTTGGCGGTGAGGGTGTCGCGCGGGGCTACGTCGGCCTGCCCGAGTTGACCGCGGAGCGATTCGTGGCCGATCCCTTTGGTCCCTCGGGCGGCCGCCTCTACCGCACGGGCGACCTCGTGCGACTCGACGGAGAGGAGCTGGAGTTCCTCGGCCGACGCGACGACCAGGTGAAGATCCGCGGCTACCTCGTCGAGCCCGCCGAAGTGGTCGCGGCGCTGAGCGGGTGCGACGGGGTGGCCGAGGCGGAGGTCGTCTCAATCGAAACGATCCCGGGGCACCGCCGGCTCGTGGCCTACGTCACGTCCGACGGTCGCTCGGAGATCGACGCGGCGCGCCTGCGTCGCGACCTCGCCCGACGGCTGCCCGACTACCTCGTGCCATCGCGACTCGAAGTCGTCGACGCACTCCCCCAAACCGAGCTGGGCAAGCACGACCGTGCCGCGCTCGCCGCTCGAGCGCGCTCCGCCCTGGGGCACGACCCCTCGGCCGGCGCCGAAGCCCTGGTGGCGGCTTGTTGGTGCGCCGTCCTCGAGGTGAGCGACCCCGGCGCCGACGACGACTTCTTCGAGTCCGGTGGGGACTCCCTCCTCGCGCTCGCGCTCACCGCGGCCCTGGACGACGCCTGCGGGGTCAACCTGCCCCTGCACGTGGTCTTCGACGAGCGCACGATCGCTCGCCTGGCGCGGCGCCTCGACGTCGGCGTGGTCGCCCGTGACCTGCCGACCATCGTGGCCCGCGACGAGTCCGACGACCGTCGAGCGTCGATGACCCAAGCCCAGGCCTGCTTCGTCGCCGACCTCGCCGACGATGCGCTTCCCTACCAGTCGAGCGCGTCGGTCAGTCTGGAGGGCCCCCTCGTCGTCGACGCGTTGGTGCGGGCCCTCAACGCCCTGGTCGCACGCCACGACGTGCTTCGCGCGCGGCTGCCGCTCGAGTGGGGTCAGCGGCTTCTGGTCGTCGACGACGACGCGACGGCGGCCCTCGATGCCGTCGACCTCTCGCGAGAGCCCGACGCCGACGTCGCGGCCGACGTCGAGACGACGCGTCGCTTTCGCGAGCGGATCGACCCCGCGGTTGGCCCGCTCGTGCGCTGGACGCTACTGACCCTCGCCCCGGGGCGCCACCGGCTCCTTCAGGTCGAGCATCACGTGGCTCACGACGGATGGTCGTTCGCGTTGTTGATGGGCGAGCTCGTGTCCCTCTACCGAACCGAGGTCGCTGGTCTGCCCAGCTCGCTGTCGCCCCTCACGCTCAGCTACGCCGACTTCGCCGTGTGGCAGAACGGGTTTGTGGACACTGACGAAGGAGCCGCCCAGGCGGCGTACTGGAGAGACGAGCTGTCGCGCGTCGCCGCGCCGCCGTCGGT
>JBOGFU010000157.1:0-2303 GCA_050743545.1 Acidimicrobiales bacterium
ACTGGGCGTGAAGGATCGCCGCGTGGGTCACGGGGTCGAGCGCGTCGTCGTTGGCGAAGCGCACCAGGTCGTCCATGAGGTCGCCCACCAGCCCGGCGGGCGGGCCCACGAACGCGGCGTCCAGCGGGGAGTTGCCACCGACCCACACGAGGCCATCACGCCAGGCGCCGATGGGCGACGCCGGGTCGCCGCCCGCGACGTGGGCCATGAGGCGTGTGTGCCAGGCGAGGATTGCCGCCACGGTGAGGGGGCCGGTGCGCGGCGCGCTGACCGCGTCGGATACGACGGCCAGGTTGTCGGCGACCCACGCCGAGGGTCCACTCAGTGGGGTGAGCTCCGCGGCGGCGACCTCCGCGAGGGGCGCGCGTATCTGCTCGACCGCGGAGCTCGCCACGCCCTCGGAACGAAGGAGCAGGCGGGCGAGTGGCTCCCACGACTCGGGGAGGCGGTCGCGCACCCTCGCCACCGCGGCGATCGCCCGCTCGGTGGCACGCGCGTCCGCGGCCGAGAGGTCGACGGGGAGGTCGGCGAGGCGCGGCGGCACGGTCGCGCGCACCGCGCGACCCTCCCAGGTCACGGCGACGGTGGGGAATCCTTCGGACTCTTGGTTAACGTCGGTGATTAACCAAGTATAAGGGATTTATGCTTGGTTAACACCACCATTACGACGCGGTGCGAGAGAACCGCCGGGCGCTCGCGAACGCGGCGAGGTCCAGCGCGGCGAAGCTCGCGACGGCGACGGGCACCGAATGGATCCCGAAGGCCGACACCGCGGCACTCACCACCCCGGGGCCAATGACCCCGCCGAGCATCATCGTGAGGATGAGCAGCGCCAGGCCGTTGCCGTCACCCGGGCACAGCGCGGTGTACCAGATGAGCCCCATCGGGTAGACCAGCGCGATCGCCAGCCCGAAGAGCGGGTAGGCGTAGGGGCCGACCGCGCTCACGTAGGCGCACAGCGCGAGCGCGGTGGCGACGACGAGGCCACCCATCACGAGGCGCGCGTCGCTCCAGCGCCGGTGCAGCGGGCCCGCGAGCACGCGGCCGACCGCGAGCCCCAGCCAGAATCCCGCGGTCGACAGGCTGCCGATCGACTGGGAGAAGCCCACGCGGTGCAGCTGGGGGGCGATCCACCCCGCGGCGCTCGCCTCGGTCGCGACGTAGAGCACGTAGGCGCAGATGAACGTCGTGAGCACCGCGCGTCGACGCGGGTCCTCGGTGACGTGGGCGGCGTCCGCGCGCAGGGGCGGCGCGGTGATCCCCCGGGTGGTCAGCGCGAGGGCCAGCGCGGCCGCGGCGACCGACCCGAAGATCCACGGGAAGTTGTGCGGGTGGGTCGCGATGATGAGCATCGGCCCGATGACCGACCCCACCCCGTAGCCGGCGTTGGCCACGCTGAGGCGGTGCGCGCGGCCGGCCTCGGGCGTGCGCACCAGCAGGGAGTTGAGGGTGAAGTCAATGCCGCCGAAGCCCAGCCCGATGACGAAGATCGACGCGAGGAAGAGCGGCCACGCGTGCGCGAGCGCGGCGCCGGTCGCGCCGAGCGCCATGAGGCCGAGCGTGAGCGAGAGCACGACGTTGCCGCGCAGCCGGCGCACGCCAAACCAGCCGAGCGGCACCCCGCAGAACGCGCCGATGAAGTGCACGCTGAGCACGATCCCCGCGGTGGGCAGCGAGAGGTGGAAGCGGTGAGAGAAGGTGAGCAGGAGCGGCCCGTAGAGCGACGCGGTGGCCCCGAAGACGACGAAGACCGTGGACGCGCACGCGAACGCGACGCGGTTGAACGCGACCTCGGGACGTGCGGAGGCGTCGGCGGGCGTCGGCGTCCACTCCACGGTCGGCTACCCGTGCGCCGGGGCGGCGCCGGTCGTCACGCTCGGTCGGTGGGGGCCAGCGTCGACGGGCGCAAGAAGGAGCGCTGGGCGGCGCGCTCGGCGCTGTAGCGCGCGAGCGCGTCGCGCGTCGACGCGCGCGACGCGACCTCGGCGACCGGCACGTCCCACCACGACGCGGAGTCGGGCGCGGCGTCAAAGGGGTCGGTCTCGACGTGGACCACGGTCACGCTCGGGTGGGCCCTCGCCGCTGCGAGCGCCGCGCGCAGCTCGTCGAGCGTCGTCGCGCGAATGACGTGGGCGCCGAGGCTGGCCGCGTTGGCGGCGAGGTCGACCGGGAGCCGATCGCCGTCGAGCGCGCCGGTGGCGCCCCGGTAGCGGTAGCGGGTCCCGAGCCGCTCGGCGCCCACCGACTCAGAGAGCGCGCCGATTGACTGGAAGCCCTGGTTGTCGAGGAGCACGACGATGACC
>JBOGFU010000158.1:0-1613 GCA_050743545.1 Acidimicrobiales bacterium
ATCCAGGAGGACCTGTGCGAGCGCGCGGAGCTCTTCATCCAGGCCCACCACCTGCCCGCGGACCAGGTGCGCGCGGTGCGGCTGTGGCGCGAGGTCATCGAGCAGTACCGCGCCGACCCGATGCTCCTCGCCGACCGCGTCGACTGGATCGCCAAGCTCCAGATCATCGAGCGCGAGCGCGAGCGCTCGGGGGTCGCGCTGTCGGACCCCAAGATCGCGCTGATCGACCTGCTGTACCACGACACCAACCTTCAGCGCGGGCTCTTCTATCGACACCAGGCGCGCGGCCACGTGCGTCGCGCGGTCACCGACGACGACATCTCACGCGCGGCACAGCTGCCTCCGTCGACGACGCGCGCGCACATGCGCGGCACGTTCATCCGCGCCGCCAAGCAGTGGCGTCGCGACTACACCGTCGACTGGGTCCACCTCAAGCTCAACGACGAGATGCAGCGAACGGTCCTGTTGAAGGACCCGTTCAAGAGCAACGACGAGCGCTTCCAGAAGCTGCTCGTCTCGCTCGAGCGCCACGAGCGCCGCGAGTAACCTAACCGGGTGACCGACGAGACCCCCCTCGGGGCACCCCGCGACGTCGCTGACGCCCCGGCGGCGGTTGACGGTGACGTAACGGCGATCGCGCTCGACGTCGGCGGCGCGGAGGCCGACAGCGAGACGCCATCCGACGCCGTGGCCGAGCGCCCGCGTCGGCGCGTTCGCCGGATCGTGATCGAGTGGGCGCTCATCGTCGTCGTCGCGATCGCGGTGTCGTTCCTGATGCGCGCCTACGTGATCCAGACGTTCTTCATCCCCTCGGCGTCGATGGAGCCCACCCTGCAGATCGGCGACCGCATCATCGTGTCCAAGCTCAGCGTCGAGCTCGGCTCGATCCACCGTGGCGACATCATCGTGTTCAAGGCCCCGCCGGCCGAGCACTGTGGCGACGCGGTCTCGGACCTCGTCAAGCGCGTGATCGGCCTGCCCGGCGACTACATCTACAGCCAGGGCAACACGATCTACGTCAACCACCACAGGTTCGCCGAGCCGTGGACGCACACCGAGCCGCTCGGTACGTCCATCCCGCGCCAGACCGTCCCGGCGAACACCTACTACGTCATGGGCGACAACCACTCCGACTCGTGCGACAGCCGCTTCTGGGGTGGCGTGCCGCGCTCGGACGTCATCGGCAAGGTCTTCCTGCGGATCTGGCCACTGTCGCGCATCGGCTTCCTCTAAGTCCCCCGAGGCCCCACCCCTAAACTGAGCCGGTGTTCAGTCTGAGTCCGATCAAGATCCTGGTGATTGTCGCCGTGGTCCTGGTCCTGTTGGGACCCGACAAGCTCCCCGAGGTCGCCCACCGGCTGGGCCAGTGGTGGCGAGCCCTCAAGCGCATCCAGGAACGCGTCGAGGCCGAGGTCCGCGAGGCGCTGCCGGACCTTCCCAGCTCGAGCGAGATCGCCCGCATCGCCCGCAGCCCCGTCAACCTGCTCAACCAACTCGCGGACCGGGCCGAGGCGCGAGAGGCCGACGACGCGGCGCCCGCCACGACTACGCCGACCAAGGAGTCGCCACCACCCACCCCTGATTCCGAGGCCCTCATCGAGCCCGAGCCACCC
>JBOGFU010000159.1:0-1595 GCA_050743545.1 Acidimicrobiales bacterium
GAAGACGCCCATCGGACCGTTCCACAGGATCGATCTCGCCTCGGCGTGGGCGAGAGCGAAGGCGTCGGCGCTCGCGAGCCCGATGTCGAGCCCGACGACCCCGTCGGGGACGTCGCGCCCGAAGTCGATGACCGCGCCCGGTCCCCCGTCGCGCCCGAAGGCCTCACCCGACGCGAGCCCGCGCCCGTCGATCGGCACGAGCACGCGCCCCGTCGCGAGGAGCTCCGCGCACTCGGCGACGCGCTGCGCGTCGAAGAGCGACGCGCCCACGGTGTGGCCCTGGGCGGCGAGGAAGGTGTAGGCCATCCCCCCGCCGACCACCACGGTGTCGGCGAGCTCGACGAGCGAGCGCATCACGCCGAGCTTGTCGGCAACTTTGGCGCCGCCCACGACGGCGACGAAGGGGCGCCGCGGGCTCTCGAGGAGCCGCGACAGCGCGCCGACCTCGCGCACCAGGTTGGGCCCCGCGGCGCTAGGCCTCAGCGTGGGCGGGACCATGATCGACGCGTGCGCGCGGTGCGACGACCCGAAGGCCTCGTTGACGTAGAGGTCGACGCCGTCGACGAGCAACGCGCCAAATCCCGGGTCGTTGGCCTCTTCGCCCGGGCTGAAACGCAGGTTCTCCATGAGGTCAACCCCGGGGCAGAGGTCGTCGAGGCGACGGCGAACCGGCTCGACCGAGTACTGCGCGACGACCCGTCCCTTGGGACGCCCGAAGTGCGTGCACGCGACGACCGACGCCCCGCGCGCGAACAGCTCGATGAGCAGGGGCACCGTGGCGCGGATCCGAAAGTCGTCGACGACCTCGAGGCGGCCCCCAACCTGCGCGACCGGGGTGTTGAGGTCGCAGCGCACCAGCACGCGCCGACCGGCGACGTCGAGCCGGTCGAGCGCGGGGAGGTCCACGCCTAGGCGCCGACGAGGATCGTCAGGTCGACCAGGCGGTTGGAGTAACCCCACTCGTTGTCGTACCAGCCGAAGACCTTGACCAGGCTCTTGGCGTCGTCGATGCGCTGGACCATGGTGAGCTCGGAGTCGAACGTGCACGACGCGGGGCTGCCCACGATGTCGCTCGAGACCAGGGGCTCCGTCGAGTAGACGAGGACCTGGGCGAGGGGTCCCTCGGTCGCCGCGGCGCGGAAGGCCGCGTTGACCTCGTCGACCGTGGTCGAGCGCACGATCGCCGTGAAGTCGGTGATCGACCCGTCGGGCACCGGCACGCGCAGCCCGGTGCCGTCGAGGCGACCCTTCATCGACGCGAGCACCAGGCCGGTCGCGCGCGCGGCGCCGGTCGACGCGGGGACGATGTTGATCGCCGCGGCGCGAGCCCGGCGCAGGTCCTTGTGCTCCAGGTCGAGCAGGTTCTGGTCGTTGGTGTAGGCGTGCACCGTCGTCATGAGCCCCACGTCGACCCCGAACGCGTCGTCGAGGACCTTGACCATCGGCACGAAGCAGTTGGTCGTGCACGACGCGTTGGAGACGACGAAGTGGCGGGCCGGTTCGAACTCGTCGTCGTTGACCCCGACGACGAACGTCGCGTCCGCGTCGGGGGAGGGGGCCGAGATGACCACCCGGGACGCGCCGCCGTCGAGGTG
>JBOGFU010000160.1:0-15510 GCA_050743545.1 Acidimicrobiales bacterium
GGCGCGGCGGCGAGCCACCGGACCCAACCGGGCCCTCCTCGCCGCCGCGTCGCGAACCTCTACCGGCGAGTCACCTCAACCTTGCGTGAGGTTCCCTCGGCCACCGTGCTCGGCAGCGTCATGCGAACCTCGAGCACGCCGTCGGTGTAGTTGGCCCGAATCGAGGCCTCGTCTACGCCCTTGGGTAGTGGCACGCTGCGCGTCAACGAGCCGTAGCGGAACTCGCTGCGGTACATGTCGGCGCCGTGATCCTCGTGGGACTCAGTGCGATCGGCCGAAATCACCAACGCGCCCTCGAGGACCTCCACCTGGACGTCCCTTTCGGGGTCGACCCCGGGCAGCTCGGCCCGAATCACCAGTTCGTCACCCTCGCGACACTCCTCAATCTTGAACATCGGGTGCCAGGCGCTGTCGCGGAAAAACTCATCCAGCCAGCGCCTCGACGGCCACGACGGCCACGACAGACCGAGGCCGAAGGGCGTGTCACGCCTCTCCATCATCTTGGTGTCTGTCATACAACCCTCCGATTCACAGAAGGGTCACCGCCCCGCCCTGGGGCGGTGGCTGCTTCCATATCCACGGTACGCACCTATGCGAGAGCGTGCCGCCCGCGAGTAGGGACCTACGTCACATCGCCGCGGCTACTCCTGGATGATGTCGAACGCGCGCAACGCGCGGATGCGCTCCTGGCGCCGCGCTCGCAGTCGCTTCTCGGAGAGCTCCGAGAGCTCGACGTAGCTACGCAAGATCGAGCGGTGGATCCGCTCGACGGTGACGAAGGGGCTCGCGTCCTCGGCGATGACTTCGTCGATGAGGCCGAGGTCGAGCTGGTCTCGCGCGGTCGAGCGCATCGTGGCGAGCGTCGTGCGAATCTGGTCGGCGCTCGGCGCGGGGGTCTTGTAGAGGATTGACGCCGCCGAGCGGGGCTCGGCGACGTAGGCCATCGCCTTCTCGAGCATCATCACGTGGTCGGCCATCGGCGTCGTGGCGAGCCCCCCGCCGCTGCCCAGCGCGCCGGCGACGAGCGAGATCACGGGGCGTGAGTAGTCGATCCCGCGCAGGATCGCGCGCGCGATGGCGCGGCTCTGGCCGCGCCGCTCGCTCTCGAGCGTGGGCTTGGCGCCCAGGGTGTCCGTGACGAACAGCGCGGGCAGGCCCAGGCGCTCTCCCACCTCGAGGATGCGCTCCATGAAGTAGAAGTCCTCGGGCGCGGGGTTGGCGGGGCGCTTGATCACGGTCTCGCCCACGCGGTGATACGACGGCTGGGTCCCCACCACCACGAAGGGCTGCGCGCCGATGCGCGCGAAGGCCGCGACGATCGCGGGGTAGCGCTTGACGTCGGCCTCCTGGACGTAGTTGTAGACCGCCACCGCGTCGGTGAACCCGTAGCGCACGATGAACTCGAGGTCGACGCGGTTGGCGTCGGTGATGAGGTCCTGGTACTGCTCGAGCAGCGCGTCGGGGTCGTCGGACGACTTGGCCTCGCGCGGCGCGCCGGCGAGCACCTCCTTGGCGCCGGGGGGGTCCTCGAGGCGCGGGCCGTTGATACCCACCGGGCCGAAGGCGACGACCCGGCGCTGGTCCGAGACGCTGACGTTGCGGATGAGCGCGGGGGTCTCCTTGGTCAGCTGGTGGCTCTTGTCGGGTGGCGCGGTCGCGGCGAGCACCGCGCCGAGGTACCACACGAGCTCGCCGACGTCCGAGAGCACGACGTCGATGTTGCGGTCGAGGAGGTTGGCCTCGGCGCTCTGGGAGTCGACCGGCACCGACATCCCCTCGAAGGCCTCGATGACGTTGGGCCCCGCGAAGCCGAAGTTGGTCCCCGAGGTCGCGACGATGAGGTCGGCGTTGGGCACCGCGCTCGCCGAGACCCCGCCCCACACGTTGCCGAGCAGCACCGCGACGTGGGGCAGCGCGACACGCTCCTTGTAGTGGCGGATCGCCTCGACCATGCGCGTCATCTGGGTGAGCCCCGCGAAGTTCTCGTGCTGGCGCACCCCGCTCGACGCGTAGACGCTCACCAGGGGCAGCGACTTGGCGATCGCGAGGTCGGCCGCGGCCTGGAACGCCTCGCCCGACACGACGCCCAGGGACCCGGCGAAGAAGTCCCAGTTCATCGCGTAGAGCACGACCGCGCGCCCGTCGACCGTGGCCAGGCCGTAGGTCGACGACTCGGACTTGCCGCGCTTGGTCTCGCGCCGGAGCTTGTCCGAGTACGACTCGTCGCTCTCGCCACCGTGGCCGCGCCGGATCAGCCCGACGAGGTCCTTGGCGATGCGCCATCGACCGTGGCTCGCCTTGAAGTGGACGAGCTCTTGGAGGGTCTGGAGCTGGGAGGGGCTATTGACCTTGCGCCGGTTGCGCAGGTGCGCGTCGACCGGCGGGGCGAAGGTGGGCAGCCCCATCGGGTGTCCCTCGCCGAGGAATCTGGAGTCGAGGTCGTCGAGCGAATGCCTGTCGTCGCGTTCCGGGGACTCCGACATGAGGAGCCATTATGACACGGTCGCCTTTGTCGTCACCGGGGCCGTTCCGCGCACGGGTTACCCGTCCGTTAGCCCCCCGGGCTCGACGACCTCGAGGCGACCGCGCACGACCGCGTAGGCCCACGCGTCAATCGCCGGAGGCTCGACGCCCGCCACGGTGAGGACCGTGCAGACCTGGCTGCGGTGGTCGGTGCCGTGGTGGAGCGCCTGCGCCCACAGCACGCCCGCGCGAACACGAATCTCGCCACCGTCGCGCCGGGGACGCGTGATCACCTCGTCGGCGTCGGGGTCTGACGCGAGAACCCCCGCCCACGCGGCGGCGCTGGCGTCGGACACGGCGCGCAGCGTGGCGACGTCGGCGTCGTCGGTGTCGACCGGGTCGATCGCGCTGTGGGTCAGTGCCACGAGGTAGCCCCGGTCGGCCGAGACGAGGTGGCGCATCGTGTCGAGGATGGATCCGTACACGCCCACCGCCGTGGTGTGCAGCGCCCCGGCGTCGAGCGAGTCGAGCGCGTCGAGCACCCGACCCGTGGCCCAGTGGTGGTGCGCGAAGGCGTCATCGAGGACGCCGGTTGGAGGCTCTTCCATGGGGCGACCGTACCCACCCGCGGTGACACCCGGCCCGCGCCGTGGCCCTCGTGGCCAGCGCGTGGCTACGATCGGAACGAGGCACCGTGAGCGACGACGAGACGACCCCCAAGGGACTCGAGCAGTACGCGATTGTCGCCAATCGTCGACAGCAGTGGGACGCGCTGTTGTGGCAGGTCCCCACCATGGCCCTCACCGGCGAGGCCTTCCTCTTCACGATCTCGCTCGGCGCGGCGACCTCTCAGGCCGGTCGGATCGTCGCGTCCACGTTGGCGCTCATCGTCGCCGTGGCGTCGCTGCACTCCCTCG
Organism: Acidimicrobiales bacterium; assembly: GCA_050743545.1. GTDB lineage: Bacteria > Actinomycetota > Acidimicrobiia > Acidimicrobiales > RAAP-2 > RAAP-2. The sequence continues at coordinate 3,381 of JBOGFU010000160.1, forward strand.
CGTCGCACCGCGTGTCCGAGCTCACCGACTCGGGCTGGCTCCACGAGCACGAGCAGGAGCGCGGCGCGTCCGAGATCCACGGCCTGCCCTGGCGCGAGCGGCGCCGGCGCGTCGTGGCCGACCAGCTGACCTCGGCGAGCCTGACCGACCGGTGGGTCGCTCGGTCGTTCCGCTTCCGCTCGATTCAGGTCTGGCTGTGGACGATGACCCTCATCACCCTCACGGCGTTCGCGGTCTTGGTCATCGCGATAGCCGACCCGAGCCTGCTCGCGCGCTGAGCCCTACCCCGCCCCCGCGTGGACGGGACAGTCGGGGTCACACGCCAACCCCACGCCGACCTCGGCCCCGTGGACACAGCCCGGCGCGCAGGTGCAGTCGTCGTCGAGCGCGTCATCGGCCATCGTGGCCTCGGCGTCATCGGACCCGCTCATCGGCGTCGCCCGCCGGCCGATTGAGCCCGGGCAACGGCCGTGGTCGTGCACGCCCGCCACGCCCGAAGTGTGTCGCCCATCCCCGACCGAAGATATCGCCACTCCCCGGCGGCGCGTTAGTGGATCAGCACGCCGACGTAGGCGCCGTAGGCCACGATGATGGCGGCGCCACCAACGCGCCCGAGGCCCCGCCCGACGTAGGCGAGTGACAGGGCGCCGACGGTGACGCCCGCGTAAAACAGCGCGGCGGTGACCGTTGACGACCCGGGGTGACCCAACCCCAGGATCGCCGCGGGCACGAGGAGCCCGAAGAGCACGTTGAGGTTGTTCGAGTTGAGGGCCGCGCTGAGGACCGCCGCGCCGCGCCCCTTCGAGGCCAGATAGACCGCCGCAACCGCGTTGGGGAGGCTCGTGACCGCGGCCAACACGACCCCACCGACGACGATCCCCGACCAGCCCTCGCGCGACCCGATCGTCGTCGCCGCGTGCTCCATCACCGCGCTCGAAGCGACGACAACCGCGAGGGCCCCCGCGGCGAGGACGGCGTCGCGCCAGCCGCCACGGGTTGGGTGGATCGCGACGAGGAGCTCCTCTTCCTCCTCTTCGACGGCGGCCCGGAGCCACGACGCCAGACCGGGAGAGGCCGGCGCCGCGCGGTGCGGCCTCGCCGAGACGACGACGTAGGGCACGAAGATCGCCAGCGCGATCACCAGCGTCGCGTCGACGGGGACCGCCCGAGCGACCGTGACGACGGAGACCGCGCCGAGCCACAGCGCGACGGCACCCGCGAAGACAACGACCCGGCGGTGCAGCGCCACGCGCCCCGCGACGATCGCGCCGAGGCCCAGCAGCGCGGCGAGGTTGAACACGTTGGAGCCCAGCACCACGCCCACCCCCACGTCGCGCTGTCCGCGCACCAGCGCGGTGACCGCGCTCGAGATCTCGGGGGCGTTGGCGGCGAGCGCGACGACGAGCCCGAGCAGCGCCTCGGTAAAGCCGAGGCGCGCCCCCACGCGCTCCAGGCGCGTGACCAGGACCGCGCTGGCCGCGAGGGTGAGCGCGACCGCGACCACGAAGGTGACGATGGAGCTCAACGCGCGACTCCGCCTCTCGCTGGTGGGGCGCCGACCACGATACGGCCGCCGGCCTCGGCGCCGCGTCGGGTTCACCGCGTGGTGGGCGCTGAGGGACTCGAACCCCCGACCTGCTGAGTGTAAATCAGCTGCTCTCGCCATCTGAGCTAAGCGCCCGGGGCCCGAGCCTAGGTGAGCCTCAGCCGCGCGCACGAGCCAGGGGTAGCCTCATCCCTGATGCCCGCTCGCGTGGACGACCTGGCTCGTCAGTTCCTCGGGCGTGGCGTGAGCAATCTGTTGCGCCTCGACCGCGACGTGCGCCGCGGGCTCGACGTCGAGGCGGTGCACCAGATGCGCGTCAACGTTCGCCACCTGCGCAGTGAGCTGCGCGTCGTCGCCACGGCGATGCGCGCCAAGGACCTCGCGCGCCTCGACGCCGACCTCGCGTGGCTCGGGGGCTCGCTGAGCCGGCTGCGCGACGCCGACGTCCTCGCCGCCCTGTTGGAGGGACCGGGGTTCCCCCGGGCCGCCGCGGTCGACGCCCGCCTCGCGCGCAATCGCGCGCGCGAGGCCCGCCGCGTGGCTCGCGTGCTCGACTCGTCTCGCTACGAACTCGTCGTCGCGCGCCTGGCCCGCGCGGCGCTGCGCCCGCCCCTTAGGGGACGCGGGTCCCGCTCCGCGATCGACGTCCTGGGGCCCGGTCTCACTCGCGAGATCCGACGCCTCGGCGCGGCCCACGACGCGCTCGGCGAGAGCCCGGGGCCCGACGAGCTCCACGCGCTGCGGATTCTGGCCAAGCGCTGTCGCTACACGTGCGAGTTGGCGATCTCGATCGTCCCGGGGTCCAAGCGCGCCGCCGCAGACTTAGAGAGGGTCCAGACCGTGCTCGGCGACCTGCACGACCACGTCGTGGCCCACGCCTTCGTCGCGTCGTGCGCGCCGCACACGAGCCTGTTCGAGCCGATCCCGCGTGACCCCGAGGTCGACGCCGTGCTCGCGCACCTCGACGCCACGACGAGCGACCTTCACGACCAGTGGCGCGCGCCGCTCGACGCCGCGCGAGCCAGCCTCGCCAAGGTGAGCGAGCGACTTCAGACGAGTTCGTCGGGCCCCGACGTTCCCGTCGCGTAGGCGACGACCGACGAGATCATCAACAACACGAACGACGCGGTCAGCGCGAGGTTGAGTCCGTGGGTGAAGGCCTGGTAGGCGGCCTGGACGACCTTGTTGATGATCTGTTGGACGGCCTTGGACGTTTGACCTTTGAGCGCCGCGAGCTGGGCGTTGATCGACCCGGTCGTCACCGCGGCGATCACCTGATCTCGATAGACCTTGGGGATCCCGATTTGAATGAGCCGATTGGTGAGGTGGACCGTCAGCTGGCCGTTGACGACCGAGCCGAGGATCGCGACCCCGGCGACCGCGCCGAGCTCGCGGCTGGTGTTGGTCATCGACGCGGCCATCGACGAGTGCGCCGCGGGCACGCTGACCAGCGCCGTGGACGTCACCGGCACGGCGAGCAGGCCGAAGCCAATCCCGGCGATGCCCATCGTCCATCCGACCGACGTCAGCCCCGCGTGCGGGGCGATGTTGATGTCGGTGAGCAGGACCCCGACCGCGGCCACCGCGCAGCCGACCATCATCGGCACGCGTGAACCGACCGCGCCCACCCAGCGCCCGCTGACCACGGACGCGACGACCATGCCACCGAGCAGCGGCAGGAAGTCCTGGGCCAGCTGGTAGGCGCCGGCGCTGGCGACGATCTCGAGGTAGAGGGCGACGAAGAAGAAGATCGACAGGATCGAGAAGTAGCTCGTGAGCGCGACGAAGTTGGAGCCCGCGAAGGCCGGTCGTTTGAAGAACGAGACCAGGATCATGGGGTGTCGCTCTCGGTGCTCGACCACGAAGAACACCGAGAGCGCGAGCAGCGCTACCGCGTAGAGGGTGTCGGGCCCGCTCGAGAGGTAGCCCGACGACTCGCCTGAGATGGTGGCGTAGGTCGACGCGCCGAGCGCGACCGCGATGAGGAAGAAGCCCTTGTAGTCCGGTCGGGTGGGCTCGGGGTCAGAGCTCTCGGGCAGCGTCGAGCGCGCGAGCACGAAGGCGACGCCGCCGAAGACGACGTTGAACCAGAAGATCGCCCGCCACGACCAGATTCCCGTGAGCACCCCGCCGAGCACCGGGCCGATCGCCAGCGCGAGCCCCGACACCGCGGCCCACGCGCCGAGCGCGCGGGCGCGGTGGCGCGCCACGGGATAGATCTGGCGGATCATCGACAGCGTCCCGGGTTCGGACGCCGCGGCGCCCGCGCCCATGACGACGCGCCCGGCGATGAGCATCCCCGACGACGTCGCCACCGCGCACACGATCGACCCCGCGCAGAAGACGACGACGCCGACCGTCATCAGCCGGCGGCGACCGTAGGCGTCGCCCAACGCGCCGCAGATCAGCATCAGGCTCGCGAAGGCCAACGCGTAGCCGCCGACGATCCATTGGAGTTCGGCCACCCCCGAGTGCAGCTCGGACTGCACGTTCGCCAGCACCGCGCTGATCACGGTGTTGTCAAGAAACGTCAGGAAGAGGATCAGCAGGAGCGCGACCATCCCCACGTTCGCCACGCCCAGGCGTTCGCGCGCACTCTCCCGCGTCGGCGTCGGGTCAGCCACTACTGCCCCACCGACTCAGGGCGCTACGCGGGCCGACCATCGCGGGCAGGTCGATCCGCTACTTGATCTTGAATTTGATGGGCGCGGCGGCGGTGTCCTTGCCATCGGCGTTGCCGGCGCTCACTTCACAGCCCTTGAGGTTTGACGCCTTTGTCCCGCACTTACCCTTTCCTTTGCCCGATCCGATCGTGCCGGTGGCGACTTTGAACTTGGTCGTCGGCAGGACGCCTTTGGCGGTAATGGTCACCGGCGTCGCGTTGCCGATCGCGCACCCCGGGGCACCTTTGGCGGTCGTGAGGCACTCGACGATGAAGACGCTGTCGTGGGGCTTGAAGCCGGTGCCCGAGACTCTGACGGTCGACCCGTTGACGAGGCCGGCCGCGGGCGTGACGACGAGGTGGGGCGTGGTCGCTCCCCCGGCCCAGGTTCCGAGGCTCACGACCAGACCGGCGGTGAGGGCCACCGCCGCCCAGGACAGTCGCCGTACGCGCACAGAACTCATCGTCACTCCCCCTGCGTCGATCGCCGAACCCCACCAAACGACCTCAGGGCCGATTCGGCGACGAGTCTCACTGTAGCGAGCGCCCCCCGCGACGGCGCGAGACTCAGACCTCTCCCGTGGCGAGCAACTCGCCCAGGAGCTCCGCGGTCGCCGCGCACACCACTCGACGCCCGACCGCGGCGTCGGTGACGAGTTCGTCGCCGCGGTAGTCGGCGAACACCGCGCCGGCCTCACGAGCCACGCACAGCCCGCCCAGGTAGTCCCACGGGTGCAGCGTCGAACCCTGCGCCACGGCGAACGAGTCGAGCGACCCATCAGCCACGAGGCAGATCTCCAGGCTCGCCGCGCCGAGGGCCCGAATCTGGGACCACGCGAGCTCGCGCGCGGGGTAGCCCGAGAAGCTCATCAGCGCGCCCGCGATGCTCGAGCAGCGGCTGGCGGCAATCTCCTCGCCGTCGCGCGTCGCGCCCGCGCCGAGCTCGGCGCGGTAGGCCTCACCCGTCGCCTGATTGACGACCACCCCGGCGATGAGCTCGTCGCCGCGCAGCGCGGCCAGGCTGGTCGCGTAGAAGGGAACACCGCGGTCGCAGTTGGTCGACCCGTCGATGGGGTCGACCACCACGGTCGTCTCGCCGGAGCCGCTGACGCCCGACTCCTCACTCACGACGCGATAGCCCGCGCCGAGGAGCACGCGTCGCGCGACGTCGTCGGCGGCGACGTCGACGTGGTACTGCGTGTCACGTAGTCCCGAGTAGCCACGTCGCCGTTGCGCCGCGACGACGTCGCCGATCTCCCTCGCGCACGACAGCATCGTCTCGGTCAGGCCCGGCACCCGACCACGGTAGTGGTGGCCGGGGCTAACCTGAAGTCGATGGCCGCCATTGACGTCGCGGGGTTCGTCGCGGACCTCAAGGACCACGCGGTCACCCACGGATTCCACGTTCACGACGAGCGGCACTTCGTCGAGACGTACTCGCTGCGCCAGGCCTGGGAGGTCGACCTGCACCCCGAGGACGGCTGCGGTGGGCCGATCGACCTACACATTGAGCTCGACGTTGACCCGCGCACCCTGCTCGCGTTCGAGGACGCGGTGCTCGGGCTGCCCGACGACGTCGACCCGCCCGACGAGTTCCACTTCCCACTCGTGTTGACGTGGAGCCTGCCGCCGTTGCCGCACGGGCCCGATCTCTTGCGCCTGGCGATCGACCTCGCGCCGATCGGCGGCGTGGAGATGCCCCTCGAGGTGACCGCGACCGACTCGTTCGAATCGCCCACCGAGTCGAGCGAGCGTCGCATCTCGATCGTCGCGCGCCGAGCGGTGTCGCTCAGCCAGGTCGCCAAGGGTGAGGACCCGCTGTGCGACATCTTCGAGCGCGGGCGGGGCGTGAGCGACTTCCTGCTCTCGGCCGCCGACTCGTGGCTCGGCTAAGTCGGTCCGTCGCGGTCGTCGTCGGTCTGGGCGCGGCGTCCCTCGCGCTCGCGTCGTGCGGCACGGGCAGCGCCATCGCCGACGCGCGGTCGTCGTGTCGCGACGTCACCGCGGCCATCGCCCTTCAGCGCCAGGCCGACGCCGCGGCCACGACGCACGCCCGCGACCGCCTCGCCGCCGCGGCCATGGCCGAGCTCCTTCGCGCCACCCCCGCGGCCGCCGCGGCGACCTCGGCCGACGGAAGTTGGAACGCGCTCATGACGACGATCAACGAGGCCGAACGCGTGCCGCTCACCGACCTGATCCCCGCGCTCACTCGGCTCTGCCGAGTCGCGCGGTCGTCGACGCCGTACCTCTAGGTCGCTACTCGTCGCGCCCGTCGCCCGGGCTCGGCATCCGGTCGTAGAGCCAGTCGAGGGAGTTGTCGGTGACCATCGCGCTCTCCCACCCGGCGAGCGCGTCCTCGGCGGCGGAGCGCGTCGTGGCGACGCCGACCACGACGACCGACAGCTCGCTCACCGGCTCGTCGGCCACCGCGAAGTCGCCGAAGTTGTCCTCGCTCACGTAGGCGTCCGGCTCGATCATCAGGTAGAACTCACCGGTCGTCTCCACCCACGACAGCTCGTAGCGGTTGCCCGACGCGTCGGACCAGTCGTCGCCGAACTCAATCTCGGCGCTCTCGCGGCGCGCCTCGTTTTGCTCGTAGAAGGCCTCGATGTCCATGGGCGCAGCCTATTCCCGGACCCCGTATGTGCGCTGGGGAGTGCGCGAAGTGCGCCACCGTGCACACCGTGACGAGCGCCGGTCTCTTCAGGCACAAGAGTGTCGCCGACGTATGCGCGCCGATGTGCGCGGCGTGGGTCGTGGGCGTCGTCAGTGTGGCGCCATGTCCACCAGCCCCGACATCTTGGAACAGCTTCGATGCGAATGGCGCCACGCTGGCCGCACGCCGGACGCGCGTCGAGCGTGCGAGGCCCTGCGCTCGCGCCACCCCGACCTCGCGCTCTACGGCGCGCTGGACCTCGCCGACGTCGTCGCCGCGCTCGAGACCCGCGGCGGGCGCACGGTCATCGAGCGCGCCCACATCGTCACCGCGCTCCTCGAAGAGTCGCACGACGCGCTCACGCGGCGCGCGCTGCTCCAGACCCTGGTGCCCGGTGTGGTGAGCGTCTGTCGCCAGCTTCGCTTCGGCCGTGGCATCGTGCGCGACCCGGGTGAGACCCTGGCGTGGGCGCTGTCCCTCGCGAGCGAGCTCATCGTCGACTGGTCGGGACAGTCTCGCGCCTACGCCGCGCCCGACATCCTGTCGGCGCTGCGCGGGCGGCTGCGCCGCCAACTCCTCAAGGAGAAGGAGGCGCAGCGCGCGATCGTCGCCGGGGACGCACCCGACGTCGCCGCTCGTGACTCGTCGCCGCTCGCCGCCCGGCTCGACTCGCACCGAGGCGGGCCCTACGACCGACTCGCGCGACTGACCTACGCGCGCGTGTTCGAAGGACGGTCGCTGCGCGAGCTCGCTCGCGCCGACCACTGCGCCCCCGCGACGTTGCAGAGTGAGCTGCAGCGATTCGCCCAGCGACACCTGTTGTGACGACGTTGACTTACCCCGTCGTCGTTTGGACAGTTCTCCGTGACCCCACTACCGTCTGACTCGAATGGCGAGGAGCCCCCTATCCCTCGCGGGTGGCCACGTTCTCATGTGGTCGAGTCCGCTGCTGCTCCTCGTTCTCCTCTTCACCGTGACGTCGCGCGAAGCGCCGACCCCGTCGACGCGCGCGCCCAGCCCCGCGTCCACCACGACGACGTCGATCGCGCCGAGGACCTCCGCCACGTCGACGACGACCTCGACGGCGACAACGACTCCCTTCGGGCACGCGACCACGACCACCACGACGGCCCCGACCACCTCGACGTCCAGGCCGAGCGTCGCCAGATCCTCGAGCGTGACCGATACGAACGCAGGGTCGCCCGCGAGCGCTCACGGAGTCAACGCCGCCAGCGGCGAGCTCAGCGGCGCGCTCGGGCCCGGGCTCGCGTCCGTCGCGGTGCCCCTCGTGGGACCGGCCACGTGGACCCTGGTCGCCTCCGACTCCGTGCGCGCGACGCTGCGGTGCCCCAACGCGTCCGACTCCGTCGTCGGCTCGGTCGTCGTCGGAGCGGGCGAGTCCTGTCAACTGGTGCTCGTCACGAGCGACGCCTCGGCGAGGCCCACGTGGCGCCTCATCCCCCACCGCTAGGGCGCTCGGCGACCGGGCCCCTCCAGGGGGTAGCCCTCACCCTCTACGTCGTACTGCTGCCCTACATCGTCGAAACTCGCTGGACCGCGAGTGGGCACGCCGGCGACCGCGTTGTCGTCCGCGTCCTCCTGGTCGCGCTGGCCGCGTTCTGGCTCCTCTTCGTCCTGCGCGTCGTTCGCGACGTGGTGCGACTTCGGCGCGGCCAACGCGTGGGGCCGGGCGGCAGCGCGTGGCTGGCGACGATTCTCGTCGCGGCGCTGCCGTTCCTGATCGCCCCCCACGACTCCGTGCTGCGCGTGGCGACGCCCGCGGTGGCGACGATGCGCGACCACCATCCGCGAGCCATGATCGCCGGCGCGCCCGACAGCGCGGTCGCCCTCGCGCTCATGGCGCGACGCCGAGTCGACGAGCTCAAGCGCGCCGACCCCGACGACGAGCTCGACGACTCCCAGGTTGACGCCGCGATCGACCAGCTGCGCGCCGGAGATCCCCGAGTCGTCGACGCCCTCCGGCGCCGGTGCGTCGGGCTCGCGGGCCTCATTCGCGTCACCGGCCCCGAGCCTGCACCTCCCGCGACGAACGACGCGGGTCCGGTGGTCGTGTGTGTGGTCGGCGACGGCGACGACCCGATGGTCGCGTACGCGCGCGAGGGCGGACGCCTTCGCGTTCCCCTCACGTGGGACGCCCACGACGTGGAGGCCGCCGCGGTGGGCCTTCACGACGGTGGCCGGCTCACGTTCACTCGCACCGAGGGTGAGCTCGTGCGGGCACTGGCCACACGAAGCCTCCACCGCGCGCTGGTCGTGCACGTGGGACCCGCGGGCTCGATCGACGACGAGCTCGCCGCGTGCGCGGTCACGCTGACGCCGATGGTCGACGTCACGGCGCACTCGTCGGCGGGGCGCGCCCCCACCCCGGTCGATCGACCCGCCGCGGTGCGCGTCGAGCTCCTGCGCGCCGACCCGCGCGTCGTCGGCCTCGCCGAGCCCTTCGTCTCCACGCTGCGCCGACGGTGCATTGAGATGGCCGCCTACTTGGCGCTCCACCGCCACGAGCCGGTCACCGGCGAGCGTCTGCGCGCCCGGGTCCTCGCCCACTCCGACGTCGACGCGTCGTCGCGCACGCTCGCCAACACGGCCAGCGCGCTTCGGCGCAGCCTCGGCGTCGACGAGCGCGGGCCGCGGCTTCACCCCGTGACCTCCGCCGGTCTCTACGTGACCCACGGGCTCGCGAGTGACGTCGAGCGGTTCTTCGACCTGGTCGCCCGGGCCCGTGGTCTCGCCCCCAGCGACGCCGCGCCCCTGCTCGAGGCCGCGCTCGGGTCGGTCCGCGGCGAACCCCTGTCGAGCGCGCTGCGGGGCTTTGAGTGGTTCCTCGCCGAGGGCGTCGCCGCGCGCCTCGCTCGCGACGGCGAGTGGGCGGCGCTCGCGCTCGCGCGCCACGCGCTCGACGTCGGTGACGTCGAGGAGGCGTACTGGGCGCTGCGCCAGGGTCGCCTCATCGACCCCTTCAGCGACGCGCTCGCCGCGGAGCTCGCGCGGGTTCCGCGGTTACGCGAGTTTGGCGGCGATCGATCCGGCCGAACGCAGGACCGTCCCGTCGGCGCCCGCGGTGCCGTAGCGGTGGGCGGGTCGCTCGCGGGCCTCGGCGACGAGGTCGTCGAGTAGTTGGAGAAACGACAGCGGAGGGCTCACGAAGAGGTGCTTGGCCAGCGAGCCGGGGATGGTGTTGATCTCGTTGACGAAGAGCTCGCTCTCGCTGGCGAGGAAGTCGACGCGCGCGACGCCGCGCACCGAGGCACCCTGCGCGAGCGCCTCCACCGCCGAGCGAATCACACCCTCCTGGCCGGGCGCGAGCCGAGCGGGCAGCTCGCGCGGCGCGCTGACCATGCCCTCGCCGCCGACGTACTTGTCGCGGTAGTTGAGGATCTCCGCCCCCGGGGCAGCGCGCAGCGGGCGCTCGATCGCGGAGAGCTCGAGGCGCGGATAGGTCCGAAGCGCGACCTGCACGTCGCCCAGGTCCTCGCGGTAGGGCTCGATGACCGCGCCGAGCGCGAGGTGGGTGTTGGCCGCTAGTCGCGCCTTCGCGGTCGCCAGGTCGGCGACGACGTCGATGCCGATCGACGACCCGCCAAATCGGGGCTTGACGATGAAGGGGCCGTCAAAGCCGACCGCCTCACAATCGGCTCGAAGGAGCGCGCGCGGCAGCGCGGGGAGCCCCAGCGCCGCGGTGACCGCGCCGAAGGCCCATTTGTCCATGCCCAGCGCCGCGCCCGCGACGCTCGGACCGGTGTAGGCCACCCCGGCGAGGTCGAGCGCCGCCTGGAGGGTCCCGTCCTCGCCGGGCCCACCGTGGGTCGCGACCACCACGACGTCGACCCCCGCGTCGCGCTGACGACCGGCCCGCCCCTCGGCGACGAATCCCCCGCCCTCGCCCAGGCGCAGGGTCACCGCGCTCGAGCCGCGCGGCACCCCGTCGGCGAAGTCGGTCGCCTCGCTGGTCGCGGGGACCACGACGAAGTCACCGGTCTTGGTCCAGTAGAGGCCCACGGGCCCGCGCCCCGCGCGGCCGAGCTCGCGCAGCGCCTGGAGCCCCGTGAGGATCGAGATGTCGTGCTCGGGCGACGGCCCGCCAAAGAGCACTCCGATCGCCACGACCACCTCCGGGGTTAGGGCCTCAAGGGTACTGGTCGGGCAGGTCGTTGAGGTAGAGAACGGCGTCGCCGTCACGCGTCTCGCGACGGACCCACGCGACCGCGTCGGCGCGAGTGTAGACCCACGTCGAGTCGGCGGACGTGAGGTAGCGCGCGTTGGTCTCTCCCACGACGACGACGCGCGCGCCGATCGCGCGGGCGTGGGCGGCGAGCGCGCGATTCTCGTGCTCGGCCCGGTCGCCGAGTTCGATGAGCCCCGGCGTCACGACGACGCGCCTCGCGGCGTCGGTCGACGCCAGCAGGTCGAGCGCCGCCGACGCGCCGGCCGGGTTGGCGTTGAACGTGTCGTCGATCACGACGACCACGGACGCGGAGCGCGCAAGGGTCGACCGGCTCTCCACGACGCGAAGGCGCGCGAGGCGCGACACCACGTCGGCTTCGCTCGCCCCGAGCTCGAGCGCGGCGGCGACCGCGAGCGCCACGTTGGTGGGATGCATCCCCGGCGCGAGGTCGACCTCCGCGAGGTCGCGCCCGTGGCGCGCGACGCGCCAGCGCCCCGAGGCTCCCGACACCACGACGTCGCCCTCACGCGACGAGCCCGCGAAGACCACGCGCGCGCCGCGCGCGATGAGGCGCGGGCCCCACGCGACGAGGCGATCGTCGTCGGCGTTGAGGACCACGACCGCGGCGCGCTCGGTGACCTCGAACTTCGCGGCGTCGATGGCGTCGAGCGAGCCCATGCGCTCCAGGTGCACGGGGCCGATCGCGGTGACGACCGCGACCTCGGGCGGACACCACTCGCACATCGCGCGAATCTCCCCCGGGCCGTAGGTGCCCATCTCGGCGATGAACACGCGCGTGCCGTCGGCCAAGAGCTCGTTGATCGCCCGCGACAGACCGGCCCGATTGTTGAAGCTGCGCGGCGACGCGACCACCCCCTCACCCAGCAGGTCCGCGAGGTGCGACTTGGTGGAGGTCTTGCCGAACGACCCGGTCACCGCGACCACGCGCGGCGCGACGCGAGCGAGTCGCGCCGCGGCGCGCGTGACGTAGCGGCGCGCGTCGCGCTCCTCGAGCGGGGTCAGCGCCGCGGCCGACGCGCCGAGCACCAAGGGCGCCAGCCACACCGCGGCCACCGCGCC
>JBOGFU010000161.1:0-2563 GCA_050743545.1 Acidimicrobiales bacterium
CCCCCTACTTCGTCGGCAAGCCCAACCCCATCATGATCCGCGACGCGCTCGACCGGATCTCCGCCGAGGCCCACGACTCGGTGATGGTCGGCGACCGAATGGAGACAGACGTCATCGCCGGCATCGAGGCCGGCCTCGCGACCGTGCTGGTCCTCTCGGGGGTCACCGCGCTCGACGACCTGCGCCACTTTGCCTACCAGCCCGACCGCGTCGTGGACTCGGTCGCCGATCTCCTCGCCGATCTCGCCTAGGACCCCTCAGCCCGACGCGCCCACCGCCTCCTCGCGACGCGACGGGGCCAGCGCCGCCAGAAAGGTCGCCGCCCAGTCGTAGACGCTGCGCCGGCGCACCTTGCGGCGCATCCGCGACATCCGCGCGCGGGTCTCCTTGCCACCGACCACAATCGCCGCGCGAATGGACTCCTTGACTCCCTCGAGGTCGTGGGGGTTCACCTTGTAGGCCCCGCGGAGCTCGGCCGCGGCGCCCGCGAACTCCGAGAGCACGAGGCGCCCCGTCAGGTCCGCGCGGGTCATCACGTACTCCTTGGCCACCAGGTTCATGCCGTCGCGGAAGGGCGTGACGAGCATGACGTCGGCCGCGAGGTAGAGCGCCATGAGCTCGTCGAAGGGCAGGTTCTGGTGGAGGTAGTGGATCGCCGGACAACCCACGACGCCGTGCTCGCCGTTGACCTCCGAGATTGACTGCTCGAGGCTGTGGCGTTCGCGCTCGTAGTAGGCGTCGGACTCTCGACTCGGCACGGCGACCTGGACCATGACGTGGCGCTCGGCGCGCAGGGTGCCCTCACCGAAGAGCTCGGCAATCGCGCGAATGCGCTGCTTTATCCCCTTGGTGTAGTCGAGCCGGTCGACCCAGAGCAGGACGAGCTCGGGGTCGCCCAGGCCCCGTCGAATCTCCTTGGCGCGGGCCTGGATGCCCGGGTCCAGCGCCAACTCGGCGATCCGTTCGCAGTCAACCGAGATCGGGAACGCCCCGACGCTCACCGAGCGCTCGTCGTACTTGAGCCGCGCGTCGGTCCCCGTGGCGCCGAGGAGCTTTCGCGCCAAGCGTGAGAAGTTGGCGGCGGCGGGGGCGACTTGGAAGCCGATGAGGTCGCTCCCGAGCAGGCCGTCGAGGATCTCGCGGCGCCAGGGCAGCTGCATGAACAGCTCGCTCGGTGGGAACGGGATGTGCATGAAGAACCCGATGCGCACGTCCGGTCGCATCCGACGCAGCATCCCCGGCACCAGCTGGAGCTGGTAGTCGTGCACCCAGACGGTCCCGCCGAGGGCGACCTCCTCGGCGACGGCGGTCGCGTAGCGCAGGTTCACGTCGCAGTAGGCGTGCCACCACTCGCGGTGGTAGGTCGGCTGACGAATCGCGTCGTGGTAGAGCGGCCAGAGGGTCGCGTTCGAAAAGCCCAAGTAGAACTCCGCGTACTCCTGCTCGCTAATCTCGACCGCCTTGAGGCGGATCCCCTCGTAGTCCTCGGGCGCCTCCGCGCTCGAGGTGGTCCCCGGCCAACCGATCCACAGCCCGTTGCGACTCTGCAGCACCGACGTCAGCGCCGAGACGAGCCCCCCGGGGCTGGGCCGCCAGCCCTGCGCGTGATTCGCGTCGGGCTGAACTGGCAGTCGGTTGGCCACCACGACGAAGGGGGCTCCACCGGGCGAGCCCTCGGTGACCGGCCACTCAAGTCCCTCGAGGTGGCGTCGGTTGCTCTCGACGGGCAACATAGGGATACCGCACAGGCTAGGTCGAGCAATATTGCGAAGGTCCTGAGAATCGGCCACAGCGAATTGGCAGCCTCCTCACAGGTACGGCGGTGGAACCAACCCGCCGACGAGGGCACTCGTCGAGCGCCCGGCCGGCGTCGGCGTTGCCGCGACGGCGACGCTCAGCTCGGCGCGCGCGACTCGCGCGCGAGTGCGCTCCACCACCTCGGCGAGCCGATGGGCGCCATCGCCGCGCCGCCGGTGCGCTGCTCGGCGTCGATCACGCGCAGCACGGCGTTGATGAGCGCGAGGTGAGTCAGCGCCTGGGGAAAGTTGCCCAGGTGTCGCGCGGTGGTGGGGTCGATCTCCTCGCCGAAGAGACCGAGCGTGCTCGCCGCGCCCACGAGCTTCTCGCAGTGCGTGCGGGCGCGCTCGAGCTCGCCAATCTCGACGAGCGCCGATACCAGCCAGAACGAGCAGACCGTAAAGCTGCCCTCCGGCTCACCCGCGAAGCCATCGTCGGTGCCATCGGGCCGATACCGATAGACGAAGGCCCCGTCGGCCAGGGAGTCGGCGATGGCGAGAACCGTTGCGCGCACCCGCTCGTCGTCGGGCTCTAAGAAGCCCAGTTGGGGCAGCAGCAGGAGCGACGCGTCCAGCACGCTCGAGCCGTACGCCTGGGAGAAGTAGCCCGCCTCGCACAGGGCCCGCTGGCAGATCTCGTCGTGTATCTCGAGCGACGCGTTCCACCACCCGTCGGCGCGAGCCTTTTCGCCGCGCAGCGCGGCGAGGCGCGAGCCGCGCTCCAGGGCCAACCAGCACATCACCTTGGAGAAGGTGAAGTTCTGGGG
>JBOGFU010000162.1:0-3634 GCA_050743545.1 Acidimicrobiales bacterium
GGGCCCCCCTTGTGGAGCTGGCCCGTCGAGTGCAGGTAGCGGGGCCCGAGGTTGGCGGTCGTCGTGCCGTAGACGGCCTCCACGCCCTCGCGCAGTGACTCGACCCCCGGCGCGTCCTCGAGTGGCGCGAAGACCTGCAAGGTGACGTAGGCTGCGCTCGCCATCTCGTCGCGCAGCCGGTCGCGGCTGAGCCCCGGGTCGTCCCAGACGCTGCCCGGGGTGAGGAGTGAGAACACGTCGCGCTTGGCGGTCTCGACGTCGGGCTGGTTGAAGGGATCGACGCCCAGGTCGCGCGCGAGCAGCGAGGCGACGACGTGCCAGTGCATGACGTCGCGCGGTCGCGCGACGGCGCCGCCCGCGACGACGACCGGGACCACGCCGCGGTCGTTCTTGCCCGTGGTCTCGGCGACCAGCTGCTCGAGCCACAACGCGCCGCCCGACGTCGCGGGGTCGCGCGCGAGCCCGAGTGTGGCGGGCGTCTCGCCGTTCGACAGGATGTCGCGCGCGGCGTCGAGCGCGCCGTCAACGAGCTCGCGCGTGAGGCGACACGCGTCGAGCTCGTCGCGCAGCTCGTCGGGTGTCCACCCCGCGTAGATCGCGGGCACCAGTCCGAAGGGCGACAGACCCGAGAAGCGTCCGCCGGTCTCGGGGTCGCCGAGGACGGTCGTTGCTCCGAGGTGACGGGCCAACTCCTCGAGCGAGGTTCCCGGGTCGGTGATGACCACGAGGTCCGCGGGGTCGAGGTCGTCGCTCAGGGCGCGCGCGAGCAGGGTCTGGACTTCGATCGTGGTGCCCGACTTCGACGCCGCGATCACCGTGGCGCCGTGAAACGCGGTCGCGCCCACCGTGTCCGGGTTGGACGTGTCGAGGACGTCGATCGCCGCGCCGGGGCGGGCCTCGGCGTAGAGGCGCGCGGGCGACGACGACCCACCCATCCCGATGAGCACCGCGCGTTCGCGCCGGCGGGGAAGTCGCGCGGCGACGTCGTCGAGCCATTTGCCCAGGTAGCGCTCGGGGTGGCGCAGCCAGCCCAGCGCGCGCGTCGCGGTGTCGCCGTCGAAGAGGGTGGGGTCGGCGGTGAGGAGCCGGTCGGCGACGTCGCTCACGACGCGAGCGCGGCGCGTTTGGTCGCCACCGTGGCCAGCAGCTCGTCGTAGGACGAGGCGAAGGCCTCGACCCCGTCGGCCTCGAGGCGCGCGGTCACGTGGTCGAGGTCGACCCCGTCGAGGCGCGACAGCGCGCTCGCCACGTCATCGGTCGTCACGGGGTCGAGCAGCGCCGAGCGGTCGAAGTCGCCGTGATCGAACGCCGCGGCGAGGGTCGCGTCGGGCATCGTGTTGACCGTCTCGGCGCCCACCAGGTGGTCGACGTAGATGAGCTCGTCGTAGGCCGGGTTCTTGGTTGACGTCGACGCCCACAGCGGGCGTTGGACCTGGGCGCCCGCGGCGAGGAGCGCCGACGCGCGCGACCCGGCGACGCGATCGCGATAGAGGCGGTAGGCGGCCGCGGCCTGGGCGACCGCGGTGGTGCCGCGCCGGGGGTCACCCTCGGCGAGCAGGGAGTCGACCGCGGTGTCGACGCGCGAAACGAAGAACGACGCGACGCTGGCGAGCGAGGAGAGGTCCCGTCCGGCGTCACGCGCTCGCTCGAGGCCCTCGAGCCACGCGTCGATGACCTCGCCGTAGCGCGCGAGAGAGAAGATCAGCGTCACGTTGACGTTGATCCCGAGGCCCAGGACCTCGCTGACCGCGGGCAGTCCTTCGAGGGTCGCGGGGATCTTGATCATCAGGTTGGCTCGGCCCACCGCGCCCGCGAGTCGCCGCGCCGCGGCGACGGTGGCCACGGTGTCGCGCGCGAGGCGCGGGGAGACCTCGAGCGACACGAACCCGTCGCCGTGGCGCCGCTCGCCTCGTCGGCTGCGCTCGGTCGCGTCCGCGTAGACCCCCGCGAGCACGTCGCACGCGTCGCGAACGTCCTCGACCGCGAGTGCTTCGAAGAGCTCCTCGTCGCTCACGTCGCCCAGTCGCGCGAGCGCGCCGTCGTAGGCGGCGCTCGTGGCGAACGCCTTGGCGAAAATCGACGGGTTGCTCGTGACCCCGCGCACCCCCTGGTCGACCAGGCGTACGAGGGTCCCGTCGTCGAGCCAGTCGCGACGGATGTTGTCGATCCACGGGCTCTGGTCGTAGTCGCGGTAGAGGTCGTTGAGGAGCGTCACCGCGCGACCTCCAACGCGCTGACCACGTGGGACACCAGCGCCGCGGGGTTGATGCCCAACTCGTCAAAGGTCACCGGCCCCGGCGCCGACATCCCGAAGCGGTCGATGCCAATCGCGTGGTCGACGTAGCGATGCCAGCCGAGCGTCGCGCCGGCCTCGAGGGAGACCGACGGCGTCGAGCGGCGCAGCACGCGCGCTTGGTAGGCGGCGTCCTGGGCGTCAAAGCACCGCCAGCACGGCAGCGCCACGACGCGAGTCGCCACGCCGAGGCCCGCGAGTTCGTCGGCGGCGGAGAGGCAGTGGGCGACCTCCGACCCGGTGGCCACCAGGGTGTAGAGCGCGTCGTCGCGCTCACGCACCACGTAGCCGCCGCGCCACGCGTCGGCGCGTGACGCCGCGGCGTCGTCGCCACCGAGCACGGGGACGTCCTGTCGGGTGAGCACGAGCGCGGTCGGCGCGGGTCGCGGGTCGCGCAGGAACCGCTCGGCGAGGTCGATCGTCTCGTTGGCGTCGCTCGGTCGCACCACGTGCAGCACCGGCATCGCGCGCAGCGCCATGAGGTGCTCGACCGGCTGGTGGGTCGGCCCGTCCTCGCCGACCCCGATCGAGTCGTGGGTGAAGGCGAAGAGCGCGGGCGCGTCGCTCAGCGCGGCGAGGCGGATCGCCGGGCGCATGTAGTCAGAGAAGACGAAGAAGGTCGCGCCGATCGGTCGCACGCCGCCGTGGAGCGCCTGGCCGTTGACAACCGCGCCCATGGCGAACTCGCGCACGCCGTAGTAGATCTGACGCCCGCCGGGGGTCCGCGAACCCTGGGCGCCCGCACCCGCGAGGACGACCCCGGTGTTGTCGGTGAGGTCGGCCGACCCCGCGGTCAACCCGGGCGAGTCGGGGGCGAGCGCGTCGAGCGTGCGCTGGAGGGCCTTGCGGGTCGCGACCATCGTGAGCGGGGCAAAGGGCTCGACGGCCACGGGCGCGGTGACCGCGCCGTGGGTCGCGAGTCGTTGGGCGAGGTCGAGACCGCGGGGGCCCGCGGCCCGGTTGCGTGACTCCCACGCAGCGTGATCGTCGCGCTGGCCCACCAACGACGCGCGCAGCTCGTCGGGCAGCGCCGGGTCGAGCGCGAAGGGTTCGTCGGCAATTCCCAGCACCGCCTTGGCCTCGGTGATCGCCGCCGCGGAGAACGGCGAGCCGTGAGCCTCGCGCCGGTCCATCATCTGCGCCGACGGATAGCCAATGTGCGAGCGCAGGATCAGCAGGGTCGGCCCGCCCGCGGGCTCCTTGGCGCCGCGGAGAGCGTCGGCCAGCGCGTCGACGTCGTTGGCGATCTCGCCCAGGCGCACCACGCGCCAGCCGTACGCGGCGAAGCGAGCCGCTGTGTCGTCGCCCAGCGCTAGCTCGGTGGGCCCGTCGATGGTGATG
>JBOGFU010000163.1:0-2151 GCA_050743545.1 Acidimicrobiales bacterium
ACGTAGAGCTCGCCGCGCGTCGCCACGAGGTCGACGCGCACGTGGGCCAGCGCCTCGAGCGAGCCACCCAGGCGACTCGTCGCCTTGCGCGCGCCCTTGGCCAGCACGCGAACCTTGCCGTGCTCTCGCGTCCAGAGCACGACGATCCGGTCGGCCTCTCCCGAGCGGTAGGCGCGCAGCGCGACCGCGTCATCGCTGAACTCCCTCACGGCCGCGACTCGTCTTCGCGCTCGTGGAATTTGGGCCCGCGCGGCTTGAGACCGAGGTAGCGCTCGAGCTGGAGGCCGAGCCACACCATCACCGCGAGCACCGCGGGCACCGCGAGCGGGGCGACGAGGCCGCTCGCTCCATCGATGGCGATCGCCCACAGGCCGACGTAGATAACGAGTGCGATGACGAGGACGACGCGGCGCAGGCTCACTGGTCGACGCCGCCGTAGCGGCGCTCGCGGCTCTGGTACTCGCCCACCGCGCTGAAGAGGTCCTCGCGACGAAAGTCCGGCCAGAGCACGTCGGTGAAGACGAGCTCGGAGTAGGCCATCTCCCAGAGCAGGAAGTTCGAGGTCCGAAACTCGCCCGAGGTGCGGATCACCAGGTCCGGGTCGGGCAGCTCGGGGTGATAGAGCCGCGCGCGCAGCGCCTTTTCGTCGACGCGCCCCGCGCTCACGCCGTCGCTCACCAGGCGACGCACCGCGTCGATGATCTCCGCGCGACCGCCGTAGTTGAAGGCGATGTTGAGGGTCATGCGCCGGTTGCGCCGAGTCAGGTCCTCGGCCTCCTCCATCCGGGTGATGACCCCGCGCGGCACGCGCCAGTCGCGGCGCCCCGAGAACGTGATGCGCACGCCCTCGGCGTGGAGCTCGTGGGTGCGCCGGTCGAGGAGTCCTCGGTTGAAGTTCATGAGGTAGCGGACCTCGTCGACCGGGCGGCGCCAGTTCTCCGTGGAGAACGCGTAGACGGTGAGCGCGCGCACGCCGATCGACAGCGCGCCGTAGGTCGTGTCGAGCAGCGACACCTCGCCCGCGCCGTGGCCCTCGGTGCGGTCGAGCCCGCGTCGCTGGGCCCAGCGCCCGTTGCCGTCCATGACGATGGCCACGTGTCGCGGCACCGCGCGCGCGTCGAGGGACGCCGGAACGGGCGTCGGACGCGGATCAGGCACCTAGGCACAGTAGTTCTCGAGCCCTCTTTAGCCCGCGCGCGACGCCCACCTAGTGTCGTCGCGTGCGCGGCTACGACCCCGACGATGACGACGTCGAGGTCGAGGTGGCGGGCGACGGCGGAGGCCGACGCCTCGACGAGGAGGGCGCCGACGCCGACGTCGAGGCGGCGCTAAGCCTGCTCGACTCGGTGACCGCGGACCTACCCGGCGCCGAGACGCGCGACGGGCAGCGCGCCATGACCGCCGCGGTGGCGCGCGCGTGGTCGCTGCGCCGCCCGGTTGCGGTCGAGGCCGGCACGGGGATCGGCAAGTCCCTCGCCTACCTGGTCCCCTCGGCGCTCGCGGGGTCGCGCGTCGTCGTGGCGACCGCGACCAAGAACCTCCAAGACCAGCTCGCGAGCAAGGACGCGCCCCTCGTCGCGGCCCACTCCCCCGGCACCCGCGTCGCCGTGCTCAAGGGTCGCCAGAACTACCTGTGCCGTCTGCGCGCCCAGGGCGCCGGCGCCGGCCAGCTCGAGCTCGACGACGGCGTCGAGCTGCCGCGCAGCGTCTCGTCCCAAATGCGTCGCGTGCTCACGTGGGCCGACACCACCGACAGCGGGGACCGCGACGAGCTGGCCTTCGAGGTCGACGAGCGAGTGTGGCGCCAGGTCTCGGTGACGCCCCAGGAGTGCCTGGGGCGGGTGCACTGCCCCCAAGGCGCGTCGTGCTTCACCGAGCTCGCCCGCGACCGGGCCGCCGAGTCGTCGATCGTCATCGTCAACACCCACCTCTACGCCGCGCACCTCGCGTCGGGCTCGAACCTGCTGCCGGCCCACGACTTCGTCGTCTTCGACGAGGCCCACGAGGCCCTGAACATCTTCGCGACCATGCTCGGCACGACCCTGACCCCCAACCGCGCGCGGGGCATCGCCGCGAGCGCGCGCCCCCTGCTCACGCGTCGCGACCTCGCCGACGACCTCGCCGCGGCGGCCGAGCGCCTCGCCGCCGCGC
>JBOGFU010000164.1:0-6958 GCA_050743545.1 Acidimicrobiales bacterium
TCAACCACGACGACCACCCTCGCTTACGGAGGGCTACCCGCGTGGCTGCCGACCACGACGGCCCCCACCGGCCAGGAGGTGGCGGCAACGCCAGCGCACCCCCAGCTCGCTATCGAGGGTGACACCGTTCGCGTCGACCTAGGCGCGACCACGGACCTCGTGACCGTGACCGGGCCGTCCGTTCCGCCGTTTGTCGCTCCGCCCCCGCCGCTCACCACCGCGACGTTGACCGTCTCGCTGCGGTCACTCTCGGGGGGTCTCACGGTGCGCGCGTCGGACTTCACGCTCGTCGACGGCAATGGCGTCGTGCTTCACCCGCAGTTCTTCGTCGGCGGGGAAACCGCCGCCACCGTCAGTCCCGGCCGGCCGGCGGTCGTGCGCGTGCGCGAGTTCATGGCCGTCGGCTCGGGTTCCATCCTCTACGCCCCCGCGGGTCGCGCGATCGCGACGTGGGAGTTCACCGTCGAAAACGACTGACGGGCCGGCGACGTGGCGTGCTCGTGCGATACTCGCCAGGCGCCGCCACTGGAGGTGGACAATCGCCCACGACTGGATTCACGACCGACGCCTCGACCCGCGCGTGCGTGCGGCGCTCGCCGCCCAGCCGGCGTTCGCATCGGGCAACGTCGCCGGACGCGAGGCTCTCCTCGCTGAGGCGCGGTCCGCTGAGGGCGTCGCGATGCTCGCGGCCGAGCGCGCCTATATGGACCTCGCCGACACCGACGACGTCGCGCCCTCCACGGGTCTGCGCACGAGCGAGCACGAGGTGGTGTCGCTGCCCGACGCCAACACGATCCGCCTCTACGTGACCCGCCCCGACACCCGCGAGGCCCTCGCGTGCGTGTACTACATCCACGGCGGCGGCATGGCCACGCTGTCATGCACCTACGGGACATTCCGCGCGTTCGCTCGACTCGTCGCGGCCCAGGGGGTGTGCGTCGTGATGGTCGACTTCCGCAACTGCGTCGCCGCGTCGTCGGTGCCCGAGGTCGCGCCCTATCCGGCCGGGCTCAACGACTGCCTGTCGGGGCTGCGCTGGGTCCACGCCCACGCGAGCGAGCTCGGCGTCGACCCCACGCGCGTCGTGGTCGCGGGCGAGAGCGGGGGCGGCAACTTGACCTTCGCGACGGCGATGGCCCTGAAGCGTGACGGCGACCTCTCGCTCGTCGCGGGGCTCTACGCGCTGTGCCCGTTCACGCTGGGCCAGTGGCCCGACGAGCGATTCCCCTCGTCGAGTGAGTACGCCGACCTGCTCGCCGACGTGACGGGCAACCGCGCGCGCGTCGCCTACGGGCTCGCCGCGTTCAACGCGCGTGACCCCCTGGCGTGGCCGGGGTTCGCCACCGCCGACGACCTCGTCGGCCTGCCGCCGACCGTCGTCAGCGTCAACGAGTTCGACCCCCTGCGCGACGAGGGGGTCTCGCTCTATCGGCGCCTCCTCGCCGCCGGGGTCGACGCGCGCGGGCGCGTCGTGCTGGGCACGACCCACGCGACCGAGCTCGACCCGAGGGTCTGTCCCGAGCTCAGCCGCGACACCGCGCGCGACCTCGCCGCGCTCGCTCGGGGCGCGGCCCGGGCCTAAATCGACCCGACCGGTCAGCGATTTGGGGTCGACGCGTAGTGGTGGCACGAGGGGCCGCGAAGGCTGCCCACCTTGGACCGTGCCCCTCGGTCGGCCAGCCTGGGCGTAGGCGGCGCCGACCCTGGGGGGGGTGAATGGAGTGAAGAGAGTCGCGCGGGTCGCGTGGTACCGCTTCGTCTCGACGTTTCGCCGACGGCGCAACGGTTACCTGGCGATCGTGCTGCTCGTCGGGGTCGTCGGCGGGCTGGCCATGGCGTCGGTCTCGGGTGCGCGGCGAACCCAAGGCGCGTTCCCCCTCGCGCTGGCGCGCACGCACGCGTCGGACCTGCAGTTCGGGCCCTACTTCAACGCCGGCGACTACCAAAGCAACCTCTACACCCCGAGCTTCGGTCGCAAGCTGGCCCGTCTGCCCCACGTGGCCCACGTGGCGGCGGCGGTGTCGGTCGCCGTCGCCCCGCTGCGCGCGAACGGCCGCCCTCACCTGCCGGCGCCGCTGCTCAACAACATCGTCCAGACCGCCGGTGGCGTCAACGGCGAGTACACCCGCACCGACCAGCTCGTCGTCAACCAGGGACGCCTCGCCAACCCCTCGCGCATCGACGAGTTCGTCGCCACCGCGCAGTCGGTTCGACTCCTCCACTGGCACCTGGGCGAGGAGCTCTACCTCGGCGCCTTCACCCTCAAGCAAATCGCCACCTCGGGGTTGGCCGTCCCCCAGACCCCCGTCCTGCGCTTCCACGCCCGGCTCGTGGGCATCGTGACCCCAGTCGGCGCGGCGGTGCACGACGAGGTCGACCAGTACCCCACCACGGTCGTCTTCACGCCCGCGCTCACCCGCCGGCTCATCGCCCTTAAGGGGGCGTTCTTCCCGGACTACGAGCTGAGCCTCGAGCACGGATCGAGCGACGTGTCGAGCGTGGAGCGCGAGATCACCGCGGCGCTGCCGCCCGGCACGCTCTACGCCTTCCACGTCACGTCGGTGGTCGCGGGACAGGCCGAGCGTTCGACTCGTCCGGACTCGCTGGCCCTCGGGGTCTTCGGGGCGATAGCGGCCCTGGCCATGATCCTGCTCACCGCGCTCGCCATCGGCCGCCAGCTCGCCGCGAGCGCGGTCGAGCGTGACGTGCTGCGCGCGCTGGGCGCCGGGCCCGCGATCACCTCGACCGACTCGCTCTTAGGCACCAGTGGCGCGATCGGGCTCGGGGCGCTCGTGGCCGTGGGGCTGTGCGTGCTGCTGTCGCCGTTCGCGCCGATCGGGTCGGTGCGCGCGATCGACCCCTCACCGGGCTTCGTGGTCGACGGGATGGTCATCGGCGTCGGGGTCACGGTGATCCTCGGCGGCCTCGGCGCGACGACCGTCGCGATGGGGCTGCTCACGACACGCCTGCGATATCGCACGCGGCGAAGCGCGCGCAGCCCACGCGGGTCGCTCGCCGTTCGCGCCGCGCTTCGTTCGGGGCTGTCGCTGCCCGGGGTCATGGGCGTGCGCTTCGCCGCCGAGCGCGGACAGCGCGGCGACGCGGTGGCCATGCGGTCGTCGATCGTCGGCGCGGCGCTGGCCATCGTCGTGGTCACCGCGACGCTCACCTTCGGCAGCGGGCTGTCGACGCTGGTGTCGAACCCGAGCCTCTACGGTTGGAACTGGAGCTACGCGCTCGACGAGATCTCCGGGGATTCCGTGCCCCCAATGACCCGCACCCTGCTCAGCCAGGACCCGGACGTCGCCGCGTTCACGGGATTCAGCACCGCCAACATCGACCTCGACGGCCAGACCGTCCCGGCGCTCATCGTGTCGACGCACGCGCGCGTGGCCCCCCCGATCGTCGCGGGCCACGGCGTTGACACGCTGGGCCAGATAGTGCTGGGGGCCGGGACCCTCGCCCAGCTCCACACGCACATCGGCGCCACGGTCGTCGGCTCCTACGGCAACCCGCGCTCGGCCCCCTTCTACGTCCCGCCCACGCCCCTGCGCGTGGTGGGGACCGCCACCTTTCCCTCCATCGGATCCCCCGGCCAGCTCCACGTCTCGGTGGGCAGCGGCGCGATGATCGGCAACGTCGAGCCCGCGACGATGCAGGCGGCGCTGCGCTCGCCCGACAAGAACCTCAACGGCCCGACGGTCGTGGTGATACGGCTGCGCCGTGGGGTGAGCCCCGCGGCCGGTCGCGCGTCGCTGGAGCGGATCGCCCACCAGACCACCGTGGCCCTCGACAAGGACCCGAACTTCGGCGGCGGGGCCTTCGAGGTCTACTCCGTGCGCCAGCCCGCGGAGATCGTCAACTACCGCGCCAGCGGGTCGGCGCCGCTCCTGCTCGCCGCCGCGCTAGCCCTGGGCGCGGTGATGGCGCTCGGGCTCGCGCTCGTGACCCTGGTGGGCCGACGCCGACGCGACCTCGCGCTGCTCAAGGCCCTCGGATTCACCAAACGACAACTCGCGTCGTGCGTCGCGTGGCAGTCGTCGGTCGCCGCGGCGGTGGGCCTCGTCGTGGGCGTGCCGAGCGGGGTCGTGCTCGGGCGGTGGCTCTGGCGGCTCTTCGCCCAGCAGATCTTCGTCGTGCCACGGGCCACGGTGCCGATCGTGTCGCTGGTGTTCGTGGTCGTCGGCGCGCTCGTGCTCGCCAACCTGGTCGCCGTGGTGCCGGGCCGCCACGCCGCGCGCACGCCGGCCGCGCTCGTCCTGCGCGGCGAGTAGAGCCCGCGCCGACCCCCGTCGTGACGCCTAGGTCGGCGCCGGCGTCCCCGTCACCTCTGAGAGATCGACCCAGCGTCGCTCGCTCGCCGCGCGCTCCATCGCCGCGCAGACCGCGACGACCGCCGCGCCGTCGTCGAACCCGGGGCTCCACGCCTCGTCGGGCCACGCCGCGGCGAGGTCGGCGGCCTGGTTGACCAGGCTCGCGTCGTAGCCGACGCCCTGGCCGATCGGCCACCAGCCCTGGGTCTGGGGCTGGCTCGGGTGCTCGGCGCGCACGCGGCGCAGCCCGTAGAGGCGCGGGTCGTCGTCGAGCGATCCCACCCACAGCTCGTTGAGGCGGTTGTAGGAGAACATCGCGGTGCCCTTGGTGCCGTTGACCTCGACGACGACGTCGCACGGGCGACGCGGCGCGACCCGCGCAACCTCCATCGTGCCGCGCGCGCCCGACGCGAAGGTGAGGAGCGCCGACGACGCGTCGTCAATCTCGACGTCGCGCGGACCGGCGGGGCTCGGGCGAGTCGCGACGAAGGTCGACGAGCTCGCCGAGACCTGGGCGACCGGTCCGAGCATCCACGTTGCCAGGTCGATCAGGTGGCTCCCCAGGTCGCCGATCGTCGTGCCGCCGAGGCCGGCGTCGAAGCGCCAGTCGAAGGGCGTGGCCGGGTCGACGAACTCGTCGGAGAGCCAGGTGCCGCGCCAGAGCTGGACCTCGCCCAGGTCGCCGCCCGCGACCAGCTCGGCCATCAGCGCGAGCGCGGGCAGTCGCCGGTAGTTGAACCCCACCGCGTTGTGGACCTTGGCGGCCACCACCGCGTCGCGCACGGCGACGGCGTCGGCGTAGGTCACGGCGAGGGGTTTTTCGCAGATCACGTCCTTGCCCGCGGCGGCCGCGGCGATGGCGATCTCGGCGTGGGTCCCCGGCGGGGTGCACACGTCGACGACGTCGACGTCGTCGCGCTCGACGAGCTCGCGCCAGTCGGTCACGGCCTCGACCTCACAGTCGGCGGCGGCGCGGTTGAGCGCGGCGCCGTCGCGCCCCGACATGACGACCGGGGTGAAGCGAACGGCCCCGGGGCGAACCAGCGCAGCGGTGCGAAAGGCGTAGGCGTGGGCGCGGCCCATCACGCCGTAGCCCACGATGCCGACGCGACGGCGCACGTCGCTCACGCGAGCCCGGTCAGCGCCTTGGCGCGCTCGGCGGCCTCGAGCGCGCAGATCGCGTCGTCGACCGACGCGCCGAGCGCGTCGCCGCCGCGCGCGTAGTGAGCGAACGCGCTCGCCTGGGCCGCGAGCGCGTCGAGCTGGACCTGCTCGCCGTCGGCGGGGTCGAGGAAGAGGTCGTAGTGGTGGGCGCCGGTGCCAAAGACCTCGACGCTGACCATGTCGCCCCCCGGGTAGTAGCGCCCGAGCGACACCAGCACCGTCGCGCCGGCGTCACTGAGCCCCAGGACCTGGGCGGCGTCGGGGTCGTCGACCCCCGGCGCGGAGCGCGAGCTCGACGCGGCCGCCGACATCGTCGCGACCCCCCCGCCGGTCAGCCAGCGCGCCTGGTCGAACTCGTGGACCCCCATGTCGACGAAGATCCCGCCGCTGCGCGCGCGAAACTCGCTCGCCGGGGGCGAGCCGTCCCACTGCAGGCACGACACCGAGAGCAGGTCACCGAAGTCGCCCGCGACGATGCGCGCGCGCAGCGCGGTGAGCGCGGGCACGAACCGGCGCCAGTAGGCGACCTGGAGGCGGACCCCCGCGACGCGCACGAACTCCGCGGCGCGGCGCGTGTCGTCGGCGTTGACCCCGCAGGGCTTCTCGCACAGGATGGGCAGCCCCGCGCTCGCGACCGTGGCGATCGCGGCGACGTGGGTGTCACTGGGGGTGACGATGAGCACGCCGTCGAGCCCGCCCCCCTCCAACATCGACTCGAGCGACGCGTGGCCGATGACGCCGAACTGGTCGACCGCGTCGGCGCGCAGCGAGTCGATGGGCTCGGCGACGCACACGACCGCGACGTCGGGCGAATCGCTCAGCGCGCGCAGGTGGGTCCGACCCATTCGCCCGGCGCCGGCGAGGCCCAGGCGGAAGCGCTCAGACACCGTGGTCGGCGAGGAAGCGCCGGTTGGCCCGCTGGTCACCGATCGCGCGCGTGAAGCGCTCGGGGGCCTGGGGGAAGATGTCCTGCTCGACGACGAGCCAGCCGCTGAAGCCCAGCGCCTCGAGGCCGGCGAAGACCCCCGCGAAGTCGACGTCGCCCGCGCCGAGCTCGCAGAACGCCTCGCGCGCCCAGATCGCGGTGTTGGGCTCGTGGTCCGCGATGATCGCGTCCATCACCGCGCGGTGGGCGTCCTTCACGTGGACGTGGTTGACGCGCGCTCCCCAGCGCGTGATGAGCTCGGCGGGGTTGCCGCCGCACACGAAGAGGTGGCCGGTCTCTAGACACACGCCGACGTCGGAGAGGTCCATGACGCGCTCGACCTCCCAGGGCGCCTCGACCCAAGTGCCCGTCTCGGGGTGGAAGGTCGGCTCGTAGCCGCGCCCACGACAGCGCTCGAGCACCAGGGCCAGGCCGATTCCAAAGCGCGACCAGCCGTCGGCGTCGAGGCCGAGGGAGTGGTCGGCGTGGCTGAGCCCCGGCGCGGCGCGGCGCTCGGGGCTGCCCGCGTCGGCGATCGTCGGGCGCGGCGCGGGGC
>JBOGFU010000165.1:0-5021 GCA_050743545.1 Acidimicrobiales bacterium
ACGCACAAGACGCTGCGCGGGCCCCGCGGCGGCGCGATCCTCTGCAACGAGGAGCACGCCAAAGCGATCGACGCGGCGGTCTTCCCGGGGCTGCAGGGCGGCCCGCTCGAGCACGTCATCGCCGCCAAGGCGGTCGCCTTCGGGGAGGCGTTGCGGCCGGAGTTCGCCACCTACGCGCGGCGGGGCGATCCTGTGCCGCGACGAGCACGCCAAGAGCATCGACTCGGCGGTCTTCCCCGGCTTCCAGGGCGGCCCGCTCGAGCACGTCATCGCCGCCAAGGCGGTTGCGTTCCGCGAGGCCGCGCAGCCGGCGTTCGCCGACTACGCGGCGGCGGTGGTCGCCAACGCCGCGTCGTTCGGCGCGGCGCTGGCCGCCGAGGGCTTCCGTCTCGTGTCGGGGGGCACCGACAACCACATGCTGCTGCTCGACCTGCGCGACTTCGACGCGGAGCTCACGGGCAAGCAGGCCCAGGAGGCCCTCGACCGCGCGGGCATCACGACCAATCGCAACACGATTCCCGACGACCCGCGCAGCGCGTTCGTCACGTCGGGCCTGCGCGTGGGCTCCGCGGCGGAGACCACCGCGGGCATGGGCGCGGCGGAGTTCGCCCAGATCGCGGGGCTGATGGCGCGCACGCTTCGTCACCGCGACGACGACTCGTGGCTCGTCGCGACGCGCTCGGAGGTCCTCGAGCTCTGCGCGCGCTTCAATCCCTACGCGCGGTTCACCGCCTGACGTGCACCACGTCGCCGTCTACGCGGTCGTGCTGGTCGTGGGCGCTGTCGTCACCGTCATCGCGGATCGCCCGGCGAGGGCGATCGCGTTGCGGGTGGGCTACACCGCCCAGCCCGACGACCGCAAGGTCCACCAGTCGGTGACCCCCTACGGCGGGGGCGCGGCGATGTTTGTCGGGCTGTGCGTTGCGGTCGTGGTAGCCGACCTCATCCCGTCGCTGCGCTCGGTCATCGGCTCGAGTCGCGAGATGATCGGGGTCCTCGTCGCCGCGGGGGTGATCTTCGTCGTCGGGGTCATCGACGACTTCCGCGAGATGAGCGCGCCCGCCAAGGTCGCGGGCCAGTTCCTCGCGGCGTCCGTGCTCTACTTCAGCGGCGCGACGATGTACCAGTTGAAGCTCCCCTTCGCGGGGTTCATCGTCCTCGGCCCGTCGATCCTGCCGATCATCACCGCGGTGTGGGTCTTCGCGCTGTGCAACGCAATCAACCTCATCGACGGGCTCGACGGGCTCGCGGCGGGGATCGTCGCGATCGCGTCCGGGACGCTGTGCGTCTACGGGCTGCGCCTAGAGGACCTGGGGCTGCTGCCCACGACCAACGTCGGCCCCCTGATCGCGGCGCTGACGTGCGGGATCTGCGTGGGCTTCCTACGCGACAACTTCTACCCGGCCAAGCTCTTCATGGGCGACGCGGGCGCGCTGATGCTCGGCCTGCTCATGAGCGCGTCGACGATGGTCATCGGAGGTCGAACCCCGCCGGCGTCGGGGGTCACCTTCTTCTTCTTCGCGCCGCTGCTCATCCCGGTGTTCATCCTCGGGGTGCCCCTCATCGACGCGGTGTGGGCGTTCGTGCGGCGCACCGCGTCGGGCCAGGGGTTCCACACCCCGGACAAGAACCACATCCACCACCGCTTGATGCGCCTGGGTCACGGCCACCGCCGCACGGTGATCATCCTGTGGCTGTGGACCGCGCTCCTCTGCGGATTCGTGCTCTTCCCGCTGTTTCGCCCCGGGGTCAACGTCTTCATCCCCTTGGGCGTCGGAGTCCTGATCATCGCGCTGTTCACCTGGTTCAGCCCGCTGCTCAACCGCGCGGCGGCGCGCGCGGAGGACGCCGAGCCGCCGGGCGAACGCGTACGGCGGTGAGCGACGCGCCGGTCCCGGGGTCCGACCCGGGGGAGCCGCCGGCGGCGTCGGACCTGCCGGGGCTCGGTGCGTTCGCCGTCCTCGGCTCGACGATCGCGACGTGCCTCGCGCTCGGCGTCGTCGCCGGTCTCTGGGTCGACGCGCGGTGGCACACCAGCCCGTGGGGGTTGCTTTTCGGGATAGTGTTGGGAACGGTCGCCGCCGTGGTGAGCGTTGTCAAGCTAGTCCGGCGTTTCCTCTAGAAACCCAACATCCGTGCTCGAGAACCTCCCAGTAACGATGCTGCCCCGGCTCTTGCGCCGCACGGTGCTGTCCGCCCTGCTCGTGGGCACGATGGGCTTCATCGTCGCGGTGCTGCTCGGTTCGCCCGGGGCCGCGCTGGGCATCGTGATCGGCGTCGGGCTGGCGATCCTCAACCTTCGCTTCCTCGACCGTCAGGCCGCCCGCGTCGAGCTCGCGGGCGAGCAGACCTCCAAGGCCGTGCGCCGCCAGCTCGGCGGCAAGACCACCGCGCGCCTGGCCGTCGTCACCCTGCTCGTGCTCGCCGTGGTGTGGTTCGACGCGCCGCTCGGCATCGGCATCGTCGCCGGGCTGGTGCTCTACCAAATTGTCTTCGTGCTCAACGTGCTGCGCGTCGTCGCTGGTCAGAGTGGCGTCTCGTGATCCTCGCGGCCAAGACGATCGAGGTCGGGGTACACCCGACGCTGCGCGTGCTCGGGCTCACTATCGACGTGGACATCGTGCTGTCGACGCTGGTCGCCGCGGCGATCTTCCTCGCGCTGGGGCTGCGCATGCGCGCCAAGGCGACGAGCGGGGTGCCGGGCAAGCTCCAACTCATGTGGGAGCTCCTCGTCCAGCAGGTCACCGACCTCGCGGACTCGGCGATCGGGCCGCGCGGCCGGCGCTACGTGCCCATCGGCGTGACGGTGTTTCTCTTCATCCTGATCTGCAACTGGATTGACTTCATCCCCACCGCGATGCACCCGGGGGTCTCCGAGCCGATACTGCCCGCGCCCACCGGCGACGTCAACCTGCCCCTGGCGATGGCGCTGCTGGTGATCGTGTGGGTCCACGTCGAGTCGCTGCGCGCGCGAGGGCTGAAGGGCTACGTCAAGCACTACTTCCAGCCGTACGCGGCGCTGGCGCCCATCAACGCGGTCGAGGAGATCACCAAGCCGATCACGCTCACCTTCCGTCTCTTCGGCAACCTCTTCTCGGGCGGGCTGATGATCGCGGTGATGCTGACGCTGCTGCCGATCTTCGTGACCCCGCCGCTGCAGGTCGTGTGGGAGCTCTTCGACACCGGGCTCCTCGGCGCGATCCAAGCGTTTATCTTCATGCTGCTGACGATCCTCTACTTCGGAATGGCGACCAGCCACGAAGAGGAGCACGTCGCGCTCGAGGCCTCACACTAAGCAACCAGGAGGAAATGGATATGGCAACAGCAAGCACCGATGACATCGCGAGTGCGGTCCGGGTCGCCGGCGCGCTCGTCGGCGGCGGGCTCGCCCTCGGCGGCGGCGCAATCGGCGCAGCGGTCGGCGACGGCCTGGCCGGGAGCCAGACGATCGCGGCGATCGCGCGTCAGCCCGAGATCGAAAACAAGGCGCGCCAGTACTTCTTCTTGACGGTGGGCCTGGTGGAGGCGATGTATTTCATCAACCTGCTGTTCATGGTCGTCTTCGTCTACGTCTTCAAGAAGCAGTAGTCCGACCGCCGGCCATCCGGGCCGGCGGCACCTCGAACCAAGGAGATCGACGAGATGATCGCCGAGTCAGTATTCCTCCTGCCCAACGGCACGTTCTTCGTCGAGCTGCTGGTGGTCGCGGTGATTCTGTTCATCGTGACCAAGTACATCCTGCCGCCCCTCAACCGGGCGCTCGAGGGCCGACAGGCCACGATCCGCGCGTCGCTCGAGGCCGCCGACGAGGCCCGCGCCGCCGCGGCGGCGTCCGACGACGAGCGCCTCGCGGTGCTCGCCGCGGCGCGTGAGCAGGCGCGAGAGATCGGCGCGGCGGCCCAGGCCCTCGCCGACCAGGTCAAGGCCGAGGCCGGGGGTCGCGGCCAGGCCGAGTACGAGCGCATCGTGGGCTCCGCCCAGGTCGAGGTCGCCGCGGCGCGCCAGCGCGCGATCGACGACGCGTCCGAGCGCGTGGGCGAGATCGTCTTTGACCTCGTGACGAAGATCGTCGGCCGCGAGGTCGACGAGTCGACCCACCAGGACCTCATCCGCGAGGCCGTCGCGGCGCTGCACGCCGAGGCGGCTCGGGGGGTGACGACCTAGTCATGCACGCCCACCTTCAGGGCTACGCCGCCGCCGTGTTGAGCGAGGAGTCAGCTGAGTCCCTCGGCGCGACGAGTGACGACCTGACGCGCCTCGAGTTGACCGTGCTCGGCCACGCCGGCCTGCGCGCGGTGCTCGCCGACACCTCGCTGCCCGGGGCCGCGCGTGGGCTCATCTTGGGCGACCTGCTCGGCGACAAGGTCGGCGCCGACGCTCGACGCCTCGCGGTCTACGCGGCGTCACGAGCGCCCGCCCAGGAGGTCACCCACAACATCGCCGAGCTGGCCCAGGTCGCGCGCGTCTTTCGCGACACGGGGGAGGTCGCGGTCGAGACCCAGACGCACCTGAACGCGCGCGCGCGCGTCGACGGCTTCTGCGACGCGCTGCTCGAATCCCTAGCGACGAGTGAGTTCGCCACCGTCGAAGACGAGCTCTTCCGCTGGGCGCGCACCGTCGAGGCCAGCCGCGAGCTTCGCGGGCTCCTGCTCGACCGCGACGCGCCCCTCGGCGCGCGGCTCGGCGCCACCCGGACCCTGCTGGAGGGCCGTGTGCACCCGGCGACCCTGCGCCTCGCGCTCTACGTCGTCGAGGGCGGGCGAGCCCGTGACCTCGTGGGAACGCTCGACCACCTGATCGACTTCATCGCGCGCGCGCGCGATTGGCGCGTCGCGCGCGTCCACACCGCACGCGCGCTGGGCCCCGATGCGTCGTCGGACCTCGCGGCGAGCCTGGTGGAGCTCCACGTCAACGTGGAGGCGGACCTGCTCGGCGGCGTGCTCGTCGAGGTCGGCGACCTGCGCCTCGACGCCACGACCCGTGGACGTCTCAGCTCGCTGCGTGACGAGGTGGCCGCGGGC
>JBOGFU010000166.1:0-7263 GCA_050743545.1 Acidimicrobiales bacterium
GTCGAGGCGCTGCCCTGGCGAAGTCTCGCATCCATCCTCGCGGCGGCGCCGATGATCATCGCGCTCACCACGAAGGGCGTGCGCGAGCGCGCTCGGTCGTGGGCGCGGACCTTGGTCGTGAAGCTGAGCACCGGCCAGTCGTGCTCCTCGGCCAGGCGCGCCAGCGCGCGGTCCGGGTTGACCGCGCACGCGTGTCCGACGCTGAGCAGCATCGGCGCGTCGGTCTCGGAGTCGGAGTAGGCGAAGGAGTCGGCGAGGTCGATCCCGCGACGCTGCGCGAGCGCGCGAATCGCGACCGCCTTGTTCTCGCCGCGCGCGAAGAACTCCATCTCGCCGGTGTACTTTCCCTCGTCGTCGACGTGGGCGATCGACGCGATGCACCCGGTGAGTCCCAGGAGCTCGGCGAAGGGCGCGACGACCTCCTCGGGCGCGGTCGAGACCAGGTAGACCTCGTCGCCGTTGGCCAGGTGCTCGTCGATCAGGCCGATCGCCTCGTCGTAGATGAGCGGCTCAATGACCTCGTTGATGGTGTTCTCGACGAGCACGCGCACCTCGTCGCGGTCCCAGCCCTTGATGACCTTGAGGACCGACTGGCGGATCTTGTCGAGCTTGGCGTCGTCGGCGCCGAATCGCAAGAAGAGCATCTGACTGATCACCGCCCACACGAGGGTTCGCCGGTGCAGGAGCCCGCGAGCGTGGAACTCCGGGCCGAGCGCCACGAGCGACGACTTGGCGATGACCGTCTTGTCAAGGTCAAAGAACGCCGCTCTCACGCGACAATGCTAGGTCCGGGCTCGGCGCGCTCCCCGGGCGCCTAGCCGATGAACGCGACCGCGCAGTCCTGGGTGGCGTCTTCGCGCGCAATGAGGATCACGTGGTCGTGCTCTTGGAAGAGCATCGTGTCCGACGGCACGATGGGCTGGTCGCTGCGCACGACCGCGACCACCGACACCGCGTCGGGCAGGCGAAGCTCGTCGAGCGTGAGCTGCTGGGCGACCGCGGGTGCGCTCGACGCGAGCGTGACCTCGATGAGCTTCATACGCCCGTGGGCGAGGTCCATGAGCTTCACCAGCGCGCCCACCTCGACCGCCTCGTCGACGAGCGACGTGATGAGCGCCGGCGTCGACACCGAGACGTCGACCCCCCAACTCTCGTTGAAGAGCCACTCGTTGCGCGAGTTGTTGATGCGCGAGATCACGCGGGGCACGCCGAACTCCTGCTTGGACAGCCAACTGATCACGAGGTTGTCCTCGTCGTCGCCGGTCGCGGCGATGACAACGTCAACGCTGCGCACGTCCGCGGCGGCGAGGCTCGAGTACTCGCACGCGTCGGCGGCGATGACGTTGACCCCGGGGAGCAGGACCTTGAGCCTGTCCGCGGTCGCCGAGACCTGCTCTAAGAGAGTGACGTCGTGGTGGCGGTCGGCGAGGTCGAGCGCGATCGCGGTGCCCACCGACCCTCCCCCCGCGACCATGACCTTCACGTCGTCGCCTCCAAGAGCGCGCTGACCTCGGCGAGCCCCGGGGTCGTGCACAGGAACTCGATGACGTCGTCCTCTTGGGTGAACAGCCCATCGAGGGCGAGGCGTCCCTGGCCCGCGCGCACGAGGGCGACGACGCGCACGTCGTCGCCCAGGTTGAGCTGGGTGAGCGGGCGTCCGGCTAGGTGGTCGGGCAGGATCCGCTCGACGAGGTGCAGGCTGCCACCGTCGTCGGTCCACTCGATCGACTCGTCGCGCGGGAGCATCCAGCGCTTGACCTGCTGGGTCGTCCACAGCGACGTGGCGACCGTGGGGATGCCGAGCTTCATGTAGATGTCGGCGCGCGCGGGGTCGTAGATGCGCGCGACGACGTTCTTAATCCGGTAGTTGTCGCGCGCGATGCGCGCACACAGGATGTTGGTGTTGTCGCCGCTGGTGACCGCGGCGAGAGCGTCCGCGCGGCGGGCGTCGGCCTGGAAGAGCACGTCGCGGTCGAAGCCCGAGCCCAGCAACGTCTTGCCGTGGAAGCGCGTCAGGCGACGGAAGGCGTCTCGGTTCTTGTCGATGACGACGACCGAGTGGCCCTCTTCGGACAGTTGCATCGCCAGTTCGGAGCCGACACGCCCGCAGCCGACCACGACGATGTGCACCGGGTCATTCGACCACACGCGTTCTTACGGGTGCAAGTTGCCGGTCGCGTGGAGACCAGTGACTTAGTGTGGACCGGTGTCTGAGGCCGACAAGCAGCTGAGCCGCAACTCGCCGGTCTGGACGAGTCACGCCAACGTCTCGACCGTCTACCCGGAGAACTTCGGCTACCGCCTCAAGCGGATCTTCCTCGGTCGCCCCTACGTGACCGAGCAGCTGTCGGGCGAGCGCCTCAGTCGCCCGATCGCCCTGGGCGTGTTGGCGCCCGACTGCATCTCGTCGTCGGCGTACGGCGCCGAGGAGATCCTCACTCAGATGACGCCCTTCATTGGGATCGCGGCGTTCTCGCTGGTGGTCCCGATCATGTTCGTGATCATCGGCGTGCTGTTCTTCGTGACGACGTCCTACCTCGACGTGATCAAGTACTACACCACCGCCGGCGGAAGCTACGTCGTCGCGCGCGACAACTTCGGCCCCAAGGTCGCCCAGGTGGCGGCGGTCGCGCTGCTCATTGACTACATCGTCACCGTCGCGGTGCAGATCTCCGCGGGCACCGCGGCGCTCACCACGGCCCTCCCCGCGCTCGCGCCCGACACCCTGGTGATCTGCGTCGTCGTGGTGCTGGTCCTCATCTACGGCAACCTGCGTGGCATCCGAGAGGCGGGAAGCTACTTCGCGCTCCCGACGTACTTCTACGTGACCGCGCTGGGCTCAACCGTGATCGTGGGCTACGTCAAGAAGATCGCCGGGACCCTTCACCACGTGCCGACGCCGCCGGTTCACCTGCTGGTGGACGGTCGACTGGGCCACGGCGGCCACGGCGTGCTGATGGGCCTCGCGTTCCTCACCCTGCTGCGGGCCTACGCCAACGGCGGCTCGTCGCTCACCGGCCTCGAAGCGATCAGCAACGGCGTCGCGAGCTTTCGGCGCCCCGAGTCGCCCAACGCTCGCGCGACCCTGGTGTCGATGTCGTGCATCTTGGGCTTCCTGCTCATCGGCACGGCGCTGATCGCCAGCTGGACCCACGCGCTGCCCTTCCAAACGGGCTCCCCGACCGTCGTGGGCCAAGAGGTGTCGGTCATCTTCGGCCCCCACGGGTTCGGTCACGCGCTCTTCCTCGTCGTTCAGTTCGCGACCGTCGCGATCCTCTACACGGGTGGCAACACGTCCTTTAACGGCTTCCCGTTCCTCGCCAACTACGTCGCGGGCGATCGCTACCTTCCACGCCAGTTGACCAAGCGCGGGCATCGCCTGGCCTTCTCCAACGGGATCATCGTCCTCGGCGTGGTCTCGCTGACCCTCATCCTGGTGTTCCGAGCCAACGTGACCGCGCTCATCTCGCTCTACGCGATTGGCGTCTTCACGGGCTTCACCCTCGCGGGCGCCGGGATGGTGGCGCGCCACCTGCGCGAGCGAAGCGGCAAGTGGCGCTTTGGCGTCGTCGTCAACGCCACGTCGGCGAGCGTCACGGCCATCGTCGTGCTGGTCTTCATCCTCGCCAAGTTCACCGAGGGCGCGTGGATCATCGTCGTCATCGGCCCCCTCATGTACTGGGGGCTCATTCGCTTCCACCGCCAGTACGACCGCGAGCGACGCGCGTTCCAGGCGTCGATGGGCAAGGGCCTCACGATCCGCACGAGCCGGGTCGTGCTCTTCGTCGACCACTACGACCTGGCGACCGAGCGCGCGCTCCTCTACTGCAAGACCCTCAACGCCTATTCGATCCGCGCGGTGCACTTCGACATCGACCCGCGCGTGACCCAACGGCTGTCGAGCCT
Organism: Acidimicrobiales bacterium; assembly: GCA_050743545.1. Classification (GTDB taxonomy): domain Bacteria; phylum Actinomycetota; class Acidimicrobiia; order Acidimicrobiales; family RAAP-2; genus RAAP-2. The sequence continues at coordinate 3,907 of JBOGFU010000166.1, forward strand.
GTGGGGCCAGCCCAACACCGCCTCCTTCGGGGTCAACCTCGAGGTCGCCGAGTGCGAGGACCGACGCGTCGACCGCGCCGCGCTCGAGCTCGTCGCCGACGTCGCGCGCGACCCGGACACGTTCTGCATGGTGGTCCTGCCGCGCCGGGGCTTCGCGTCGCGCCTCCAGCGCCTGCTTCACGACCGCACCGCGGACCTCATCGCGAGCGCGGTGATGCACGTGCCGCGCACCGCGGCGACGATCATCCCCTACCGGATGGGCACGCCGCGCATCGTCGCCACCGAGGAGCCCCAGACCATGAGCGACGAGGTCGTGCGCGGGGGAGTGCGCGCCGACGCGCACCTCGCCGCCGACGTCGCGCTCGCCGAGCGCGCGGGCGGGACCGAGCCGATCGGCGGACTCGTAGAGCGCCAGCACGCCGACATCGCCGGGCGCGTGCGGTCGATCACGATCACCCACGACGGCGGCAACGACGAGATGCGCTGCGTGCTCGCCGACCCGTCGGGGTCGGTGACCCTCGTCTTCCAGGGTCGTGTCGAGGTCCCGGGGATCACCCGCGGCACGCGACTGCTCGTGCACGGCACGGTCACGTCTCGGCGTCGCGAGGCCGTGATCCTCAACCCCCAGTACGAGATCGTCGCCGCGCCGCGCGCCGACGAATAGGCCCTTCACCAGGCGCGTGGGGCCATCGGCCAGCGCGCGGGGTTGGTCTGTCTATCTTGTAGGGCGACCTCGACGGGGTTGATCGTCGAGAGAAGAGGTGGTGAGAGTGGCTCGGGCCCTGGTAGTGGTGGAGTCGGTCGCGAAGGCGACGCGCATCCAGGGGATGCTCGGGCCCGACTACATCGTCAAGCCCTCGATCGGGCACATCCGCGACCTGCCCCAGAGCGCCGCGGAGATACCCGCGTCGGTCAAGGGCGAGAAGTGGGCGCGCCTGGGCATCAACGTGCACGACCACTTCAAGCCCGTCTACGTCGTGTCGAGCGACCGCAAGAAGGTCGTCGCGGAGTTGAAGGTCGCGCTCAAGGAGGTCGACGAGCTCTACCTCGCCACCGACGAGGACCGCGAGGGCGAGGCGATCGCCTGGCACCTCCAGGAGGTCCTCAACCCCAAGGTCCCGGTCAAGCGGATGGTCTTTCACGAGATCACCCCGGCGGCGATCGCGCGCGCGGTCAACGACACCCGCGACCTCGACCTGCGCCTGGTCGACGCCCAGGAGGGTCGGCGCTTCCTCGACCGCCTGGTCGGCTACGAGGTCTCGCCCGTGCTGTGGCGAGCGGTCGACAAGGCGCGCTCGGCGGGCCGGGTCCAGTCGGTGGCCATCAAGCTCGTGTGCGAGCGCGAGCGTGAGCGGATGGCCTTCACGTCGGCCACGTGGTTCGACGTCACCGCGACCCTCGACGCGGGGTCGGCCACCTTCGACGCGACCCTCGACTCCATCGACGGGGTCGCGCTCGCGACGGGCAAGAGCTTCGACGCGTCGGGGCGCCTGAGCGTCGACGGCGCCGTGGAGGTCCTCGACGACGCCGGCGCGCGCGCGTTGGGTGACGCGCTCACCGGGGCCACGGCGCGCGTCGAGTCCGTGGCGTCGACGCCGCGCACCCAGCGGCCCCAGCCGCCCTTTATGACGTCGTCGCTGCAGATCGAGGCGAGCCGCAAGCTGCGCTTCGACCCCGAGCGCACCATGCGCGCGGCCCAGCGCCTCTACGAGCAGGGCTGGATCACCTATATGCGCACCGACTCGACGACGCTGTCGTCCGAGGCGCTCGCCGCCGCGCGCGCGGTCGCCGCCGAGATGTTCGGCGACGACTACGTCGCCGACGCGCCGCGCCGCTACGACCGCAAGGTGAAGAACGCCCAGGAGGCCCACGAGGCAATCCGACCCGCGGGCGAGTCGTTTCGCACGCTCGACGACGCCCAGGCGCACCTGGGCGGCGACGAGCTCGCGGTCTACGACCTGGTGTGGAAGCGCACGATCGCGAGCCAGATGGTCGACGCGCGCCTGACCCAGGACCGCGTGCGCCTGGGCGCGACCCTGGCCCACGTGGAGGGGCGCGACGGAGGGGTTCGCGTGGGGCTCACCGCGACGGGGCTGCGCATTGAGTTCCCGGGCTTTCGCCGCGCCTACGTCGAGGGCTCCGACGACCCCGAGGCCGAGCTCGCCGAGCAGGAGCGGATCCTGCCCGCGTTGGCCGAGGGGTCGAGCGTGCCGGTCACGCGCGCGACGGCCAAGGGCCACGACACCCAGCCCCCCGACCGCTACTCCGAGGCCACGCTCATCAAGAAGCTCGAGGACCTCGGGATCGGTCGGCCGTCGACCTACGCGTCGGTGATGAAGACGATCGACCGGCGCGGCTACGTGTGGAAGAAGGGCAAGTCGCTCGTGCCCGCGTTCCGGGCGTTCGCCGTCGTCAACCTGCTCCAGACCTACTTCTCGGACCTCGTCGACTACCAGTTCACCGCCTACATGGAAGAGGAGCTCGACGAGATCGCCGAGGGCCGCGAGGACCTCGAGCCGTGGCTCGCGCGCTTCTACTTCGGTGACCCCAACGCCGACTCCGAGCTCATGCGCCGCGGGCTCGAGAGCCTGACCCACGAGCCCCACGAGTTCGACTTCGCGGCGATCAACTCCGTCGCGCTGGGCGTGGCCCCCGACGGGCTCGAGGTGTCGGTGCGCTCGGGGCGCTACGGCCCCTACCTCGTGCACGGCGACGCGCGCGCGTCGATCCCCGAGGCGACCGAGCCCGACTCGCTCACCGTCGCGCGCGCGCTCGAACTCCTCAACGCGCCGAGCAACGACCGCGAGCTGGGCGACGACGCGGCGTCGGGGCTGACCGTCTACCTAAAGGCCGGTCGCTACGGCCCCTACGTCCAGCTCGGCGAACTCACCGACGGCGCCGACAAGCCGCGCACCGCGTCGCTGCTGACGTCGATGGCGCCCGAGACGCTGACCCTGGACGACGCGCTGGCCCTCCTGGCGCTGCCGCGCGAGGTCGGGCTCCACCCCGACGACGGCGCGGCGGTCCTGACCCAGAACGGCCGCTACGGGCCCTACCTCACCTGGAACAAGGAGACTCGCTCGCTCGAGAACGAGGCGGACGTGTTCGGCCTCGACCTCGCCGGCGCGCTCGCGCTCCTCGCCGAGCCCAAGCGACGCGGGCGACGCGCGACCGGGCCGCTGCGCGAGTTGGGCGACGACCCGGTCACCAAGCGCCCGGTCGTCGTGCGCACGGGCCGCTTCGGCCCCTACGTGACCGACGGGGAGACCAACGCCACGCTGCGCCTCGGCGACGTCATCGAGACCGTGTCGCTCGACCGAGCGTGCGAGCTTCTCGCCGAGCGCCGCAACGCCGAAC
>JBOGFU010000167.1:0-1885 GCA_050743545.1 Acidimicrobiales bacterium
GCCCCCACGAGGTCACCCTCGCGCGATCGCGCGCGGGCGCGCTCGTCGAGTCGAGCGAGTACCCCACCCCCGACGAGGACCGCGACTGGCCGCCCTACCCGTGGCCCCTGGTCTAGCCACGCGCTAGAACGGGTCGGGCGCCACCCGGCGCGACGAGGAGGCACCGTGGAGAGCACCTGGACCCGAGTCGACGAGTTCTTCGAGGCCCTCACCCACGAGGACGACGCCCTGCGCCACGCGCGCGCCGCGAGCGCCGACGCGGGGCTGCCCGACATCCAGGTCTCGGCGACCCAGGGGCGGCTGCTCGCGCTCCTCGCCGGGGCCGCGGGCGCGACGCGGATCCTCGAGGTCGGCACGCTGGGTGGCTACTCGACGATCTGGCTGGCGCGCGCGCTCGCCCCGGGGGGATTCCTCGTGACCCTCGAGTTGGACCCGGCCCACGCCGCGGTCGCGAGCGCCAACCTCGCCTATGCGGGGCTCGACTCGGTGACGAGCGTCATGGTCGGCGACGCGCGCGACTCGCTGCGCGCGCTGGTCGACGAGTCCGCGGGGCCCTTCGACTTCGTCTTCATCGACGCGGACAAGGAGGGCAACCCCCTCTACGTCGACCTCGCGATCGCGATGTCGCGCCCGGGCACGATCATCGTCGTCGACAACGTCGTGCGCGGCGGGGCGGTCGCCGACCCCACGCGCACCGACCCTCGCGTGCGCGCGACGCGCGAGCTCGTGACGTCCCTGGCGCACGACGCCCGGGTCGCCGCGACGGCGATCCAGACCGTCGGCGTCAAGGGCTACGACGGCTTCGCGCTGCTAAGGGTGCTCGGCTAGGTGTAGTTCCCAGGTTCGTTATTGACGGCGAGAGGTCTCGCCTGTCTGATTGGTGTTGCACAACATCAACAGAAGGAGAGACCTCTCAATGAGTCACGCTAAGGCACAACTGACCCCCGCCGGAAGGCTGTTGTTAGTCCGCCGGGTCCTTGACGAAGGCTGGCCGGCGGCCCACGCCGCCGCGATGGCCGGCGTCTCACGCCAGACGGTCCACAAGTGGCTGGGGCGCTTCGCCAACGAGGGCGTGGACGGCCTGGAGGATCGATCCTCGCGAGCCCACCGTTGCCCGCACCGCACGGCTCCCGAGGTCGAGGCCCGGGTCCTTGAGCTGCGCTCGCAACTGCGCAGGGGCCCCCACCGCCTGTCGGACCGCACCGGACTGCCCGCCTCGACGATCCACGCGATCCTGGCCCGTCACGGCCTGAGTCGCCTCAGCCGCCTCGACCGCACCACCGGCCAGGTCATCCGGCGCGCACCCGCCCAGCGCTACGAGCGAGCGCGCCCCGGCGAGCTGGTTCACCTCGACGTGAAGAAGCTCGGGCGCGTGCCCGAAGGCGGGGGCTGGCGCGCCCACGGTCGCGAGGCCGGTCGGGTGGGCAAGCAGCGCCGCCCCGGATATGACTACCTGCACGTGGCCATCGACGACTTCAGCCGCTTCGCCTACGTCGAGGTGTTGGCCGACGAGCGCGGCGAGACCTGCGCGGGGTTCTTTGCGCGCACCCGCGAGCACTTGGCCCACGTGGGCGTCTCGGTCGAGGCCGTCATGACCGACAACGCGAAGAACTACACGCTGGCCAAGGTCTTTAAGGCCGCCCTGGGGAGCGCTCGGCACCTCACGACGCGCCCCTACCGGCCCCAGACCAACGGCAAGGCAGAGCGATTCAACCGGACCCTCGCCGACGAGTGGGCCTACGACCCGCCCTACCGATCCAACGACGAACGGACCGCGGCCCTCGCCGCGTTCGTCATCGACTACAACTACACACGGACCCACTCAGGCATCGGCCACAAGCCACCGGCGAGTCGTCTCCCGTGAACAACGGACCTGGGAGTTACA
>JBOGFU010000168.1:0-1897 GCA_050743545.1 Acidimicrobiales bacterium
GCGTTGCCCACGACACCGCAGCCCGACTGGATGTCGGTCGAGTGGTGTCCGGGGTAGGCGCCCCACGTCGTCGTCGCGAGCACGAAGGAGAACGCGTGCCAGATGTTGACCCCGATCGACCCGTAGCGCAGGTCGGCCACCGCCGCCTCGATCGCCGGCCCGGTCTCGGCGTCGGCCAGCGCGCGCGGGTCGGCGAGGATCGTCATCGACAGCGTCCCCCACACCACGTCGTTGCAGAACGCCACCGCCGCGCGGACAAAGTCGGCCGGCGACGTCGCGGCGAGCGAGGTCTCGCTCGTCAGCGCGCAGAACGCCTCGACGTTGAGGCACAGCGCGTCACGGTCCGACGCGTCGACGCCGCGGATCACGGTCCAGGGCATCCGGTCCCCGGCGCCGTCGCCGATCTGGCGCGCGTCGGGGTGGGCCGCGAGGAACGCGTCGCGGCGCGCGTGCGCGCCCGGGTAGTACGCGACGCGCGTGGGGATCCGGGCGAAGACGCCCTCGAGCGCGTCGAGGAACTGCTCACGCTGGGCCCAGCCCGCGTGGGTGACGATCACGCGCGGGGTGAGGCAGTTGAACCCGGCGTTGTTGACAATCATGGTCGCGACGTGGCGCGCCTGGTACTCCACCTCTCGGTCGCTCCACACCCCGGGCACGATCACCACCGGCGACACGTTGCCCAACTCGCAGCTGATGGGCTTGTCGAGCAGCCGCTGGTCGGCGGCCTTGCGCGCGGCGCCCTCGTCGCCCACGCCGTAGACGATCGCGTCGTGGGTCTTGTCCGATCCGGTCACGTGCACGTCGACGACCCGCGGGTGCTGCACGAGGTGCGCGCCCGCCCGCGCGCCACCGCGCACGACGCGAAGGAAGCCGGGCTCGACGAGCGCGGCCATCGCGCGCTCCCAGTACGGCACCAGGTAGTCGTTGACCGGGTTGGCCTTTAGCACCACGACCTTGCCCTCGGCGAAGAGCTTGGTCAGGGCGTCGCGCGGCCCGAGCGACGCGACGTTGCCCGCGCCCAGCACCAGCGAGACCCCCGCGTGGGCGACCGGGTCCGCGTAGATACCCGCCTGGGTGTCGCGCACCCGCGCCTCGGTGACCCCGGGCATCATCCAGACCTCGCCGGTGACGCCGGCGTAGAGGATCCGGTCGAAGGTCGACGAGGGCGACACGCGCACCGCGAGGCGGTTCCCCGGCGCGTGGCGCACCGGGCCCGGGAAGCGCGGCTTCACGCCACGCGCGAGGTCGAGCATGGACGCGCGCAGGGCCTGAGCCATCCGCACGAAGGTGCCGACGCCGCCAAAGAGCTCTTCGCCGCCATCGGTGCCCCGCGGGTCGAGTCCCTTGGCCGCGCACGCCGCGGCGTTCCACTCCTCAGCGACGGCGAACGTGTCCGCGACGACGCGCGCCAGCAGCGCGGCGCGCTGGGCGGGGGTGGTCGCGGCCCACGCCAGCGCCTGCTCGTCGACTTCGGCGACGACCTCGTCGAGGGTGTCGGCGTCGAAGTCGTCGCCGTCACGACTGAGTGAGAGTGACGCCGTCGCGCCTCGGACCGACTTCACGGGAACCTCCTGGCTGGTCTATGGGAGGATAACCCGATGGTTTCCGTGTACACCACGCCCCCGGGCTGGTACCCCGACCCCTCGGGCGAGCCGCGCTGGCGCGTGTGGAACGGACTGGACTGGTCCGACGTGACGCGCGACTACGCCGGGGGCGACGTCGACGCGACCCCGTGGCCCGTCGCGCTCGCGGTGCACCGCGTCGCGCGCTACGGCGTCGCCGGGGTCTTCGCCGGGCTCGGCCTCGCGGTCTCGGTCGGAGCCCACTGGCCCGGTAGCGCCCACCCGCTCAACGCCGTCGTGGCGCCGACCCTCCTCGCGGTCGCGCTCACGATGAT
>JBOGFU010000169.1:0-4026 GCA_050743545.1 Acidimicrobiales bacterium
GACCTCAGCCGCGAGGAAGAGTGCCGGCGCCTGGCCGGCGAGGTCGCGAGCCGCGAACCGCGACTCGACGTGCTGATCAACAACGCCGGCGCGGCGTGGGGGGCGCCGATGGAGGAGTACGACGAGAAGGCGTTCGAGCGCGTGCTGGCCCTCAACGTCAAGGGCGTCTTTCACATGACCAAGTTCTGCCGTCCCCTGCTGGAGGCCGCGGCGGGCGACGACTCCCCCGCGCGGGTCATCAACATCGGCTCGATCGACGGCCTGCGCGTGCCGAGCATGGAGACCTACGCCTACTCCGCGTCCAAGGCCGCGGTCCACCAGCTCACGCGACACCTCGCCAAGTTCATGGCGCCGCGCGTCACCGTCAACGCGATCGCCCCGGGGCCCTTCGAGTCCAAGATGACGGCGTTCATGTTCGCCGACGGCGGCGAGTCGATCGCGCGCGCCACTCCCCTGGGTCGCGTCGGCGCGCCCTCGGACGTCGCGGGCACGGCGATCTTCTTAGCGTCGCGCGCCGCGAGCTACATCACTGGCGCGGTGCTCCCGGTCGACGGAGGGATCAGCTCCCTGACCTAGGACTTGCGTCCGAGGGTCACCTTGATCGTGAGGTGCTGGCTGCCGCGCACGATCTTCATGGTCACGACGGCACCGGGGTGAAGCGACGACACGACGTTGGTCACGTCCTGGGCGCTGTGGATCGGCGTGCCGTTCATCTCGACGATGATGTCGCCCTGCTTGAGGCCGGCCGCGGCGGCGCCCGAGCCGGGGATGACGCCCTGGATGAGCGCGCCGCTCGAGATCGTGAAGCCGAACTGGAGCTCGAGCGACGGCGTCATCGACATGATCTCCACGCCGATGAACGCGCCGTGGGTCACGACGCTCTGGCCGGCCTTGAGCGCCTTGAGCAGCGAGAGGATGGTCGCCGTGGGGATCGCGAAGCCGATGTTCTGGGCGCTGGTGCCGTCGGGCAGGGAGCCCGCGACCGCGGTGTTCATCCCGATCACGTCACCCGACGAGTCGAGCAGCGGGCCGCCGGAGTTGCCGGGGTTGATCGCGGCGTCGGTCTGAATCATGTTGTTGAGGGTCTCCGACGAGGTCTCGGACCCGGCGGTCACCGTGCGACCGAGCGCCGAGACGATCCCCTGGGTCACGGTGGGCGTGCCCGCGGCGAGGCCGAGGGCGTTGCCGATCGCGACGACGGCGTCACCGGCGACGAGCGCGTCGGAGTTGCCGAAGGTCACCGTGGGCAGCCCCGACGCGTTGTTGATCTTGATGAGCGCGACGTCGTCGAGGGAGTTGGTGCCGATCAGCGTCGCCGGCAACGCGGTCGACGACCCCGTGCGCGTGACCGTGATCGTGCCCCCACCGACCGCCGCGGCGATGACGTGGTTGTTGGTCACGACGAGCCCGTTGGCCGAGATGATCATCCCGGTGCCCTGGTCCTCGCTGCCCTGGGCCTTGACGTCGATCGACACGACCGAGGGGACGACCTCGCGCACCAGCGCGGGGATGGTGCGACCGCTGGGCAGCACGGCCCCCGCGGGGGCGGTGCTCACCTGGTTGACGGTCACTCCCCCGGGCCCACCGGACGCGGGCGCGCTGTAGTGGCCGGCGAGCCCGCCCACGAGCCCGGCGACCAGCAGCAGCGAGACGCGCGTGGACCACACGCCCCTCGGCGAGCGCGAGGGGGACGCGGACGCCAGCGCGGGTGCGTCAGGGGTTCGCGGGGCCGCCGCGGTGACCGAGGCGGGGTCGTCCTCGTCACGTCGCGGCGGGCCCCACGGGTCCGGCGACGGCTCGGCGTGGTCACTGGTCGCCGGGGTCGAAGCGCTGAGGGCGTCCTCGATCGGGGCGTCGGGAGTGACGGGAGTCGGCTCGTCCGGTGCGTCGCCGGAGTTCATGGAGAAGTCGCTCACCGGGCCATGCTAAACAGCGCAACCTAAATTTGACCTAATAGGGGTTGAAATGTTCGTGCAGCCCTCAACGACTAGATTGGGCGGCTGTGTCGCGGCGCATCGACATCGAAATCACCAGTCTCAACGGGGAGACCGCGACGTGGCGCGCGGCGGGCGCCAAACTGCCCAAGGGCGTGCTCAACGTCTCGCTGGTGCCCGGCGACGCCACCGTGGGCACGGTCTACCGCGCGGACGTCGAGCAGTACATGGAGGGCATGGAGGTCCTCGCGGTCATCCCGGCCAAGACCGCGTCGCCGCTGGACCCGCGCCACGAACGCCTCGAGCTGATCCCGACCGTGTCGAGCGGGCCCGACGTCGTCGTGACCTACGCGCCCAAGGGTCGCTCCCCGCGCCGCGACGGCGAGCGGGGCGCCCCCCGGCGCCCGGGCGACCGACCCGTGCGCGACCGCGCCCCTCGGGACCGAGCACCGCGTGAGCGGGCCCCCCGCGAGGCCACGCCCGCCGACGAGTCCGGTGAGGCCCGCGAGGCGCGCGCCCCGCGCGAGCGCCGCGATGGCTCGACCGACCGCTCGTCGGCGCGTCCGGCCCGGGGACCACGCCCCGAGCGCGGTCCGCGCACCGATCGAGGTCCCCGCACCGAGCGAGGACCGCGGCCGCTCCACCCGCCGGTCACTACCGCCCATCGCAACGCGCTGCTGGCGACCCTGTCGCCCGAGCAGCTGCCCGTCGCCGAGCAGCTCCTGCGCGGCGGGATGCCCTCGGTGCGCTCGGCGGTCGCCGAGCAGAATCAGACCGCGCACGCCCAGGGACGACCCACCGTCGACCCGGTGACCATCGACCGCATCGCGCTCGACCTCGTCGGGCGCACCAACCTCGCGATGTGGAAGGACCGCGCCGCGGGGGCCATCGGCGCGGGCAAGGAGATGCGCCTGCGCGACCTCCGCGCGGTCGTGACCTCGGCCAAGACCGTGTCGCACGACGAGGAGTCGCGCGCTCAGCTCAAGGAGCTCCAGGCGTCGCTGACGACTCGGCTCGACGCGATGCGCACCGCGTGGAACTCCAAGCTCGAGACGGCGATCACCGCCGGCAACGTCGTCGAGACCCTGCGCCTCGTCGCGCGCCCCCCGGACATGTCGACGCGCGTGTCGGCCGAGACCGCCCAGCGCGTCGTGACGATCACGTCGGACGCGTTGCGCTCGGACCAGGACGCCGCGCTCTGGCGAACCATCGTGGTCGAGGCCGCGGAGACGTCGGTGCGTCGCAACGTCAAGCCCCAGGGGATCCCCGACGACGACGAGAGCCGCGCCGTGGCCCTGCACCACGCGGGGGCCATCCCCGAGCTGGCCAAGCTCCTCGGGATGAAGGTCCCCCCTCCCCCGCCGCCGACGCGCTCGGTTCGCCGAACGCCTACTCGGCGCGCATCGTAAGCAGTCGCGCCTTCATCCCCATCGACTCGTAGAGCGACTTGGTCGCGCGGTCGCCGGGCAGCGCCCACCCGTCGCGCGGACCGTCGGGGGCGTTGAAGAGCGTGGTCGCGAACTCTCGACCGGCGCCGTGGCGCCGGTGCTCGGGCGCCACGTAGAGCGCTCCCAACACGCCGTGGGCGACGACCGCGACGCCGATCACCGCACCGTCGCTGACCGCGACGCGCACCGACCCCGCGGCGACGAGCGCGACGAGGGGGTCGTCGCCCGGGGGCAGGAGCGCGGTGAGGAGCTCGTCGCCGCCGCGTGACGCGCGGGCCGCCGCCACCGCGACGTCAAAGACCTGGCGGAGGGGGACGGAGACCTCGCGTGGGGTCTCGACGATCACGCGGCGCCGGGCCTAGACGCAGTCGCGGCAGAGGGTCTTCGAGCGGTCGGCGAGCTGGCTGGTCTTTTTGAGCAGCCGGCACGACGCACAGCGGAACTCGTCGTCCTGCTTGGGCAGGATGGCCTCCGCGGGGTCGATCGTCGTGTCGACCTCGGCGGCGATTTCGTCGTCCTCCTCGGTGACCGTGGAGCGGCGGATCGTCTCGGCGAGGACCTCGTCGAGGGCTAGCTCGACGTCCGCGTCGTCGGCGACGTCCTCGTCGTCGTCGACCACCACGGCCTCGACGACCACCTCGTCG
>JBOGFU010000170.1:0-2946 GCA_050743545.1 Acidimicrobiales bacterium
GATCACCAGATCGCGTGCGTAGTCGAGGCGCGCGACTTCGCCCGCGGCGGCGTTGGCCCCGACGAAGAAGTCGTCGCCGTAGCCCAGGGCGACCGAGCCGCCGATGAAGCAGCGAGTGAAGTCGAGCACCGCCGCCAACGTGCCCACCGCGCGCCCGACGAGTCGCGCGCAGCGAGAGCGGACCGCGAGGTTGGCGTCGCGGGGATCGGCGCCGGTCACCGCGGCGATCGCCCGCCCCGACGCCTCGGCCTCCAGGCAGCCCCTCGCTCCGCACGCACACTCGCGTCCGTCGGGCACGACGGTGAGGTGACCGACGTGCCCCGCGTTGCCACTCGCGCCGTCGACGAGACGCCCGTCGAGGACGAGTCCCCCGCCGACCCCGGTCGAGACCACCATCGACAGGTACGAGGCAACCCCACGCGCGGCGCCGAATCGACCTTCGGCGAGGGCGAGCGCGCGCGCGTCTCCGTCGACGAAGACCGCGACCCCGAGGCTGTCGGCTAGCGCGTCGCGCAAGGCGACGTCACGCCACGACGGAATGTTGAGCGGTGAGACCAGCGCGCCGTGATCACGCATCGGCCCGGCGCAGGCGACCCCCACCGACGAGACCTCGCTCGCGTCGGCGAGCTCACGCGCGAGCGCGACGATGCGCTCCAAGAGGTCGTCGGCGTCGCCGACGTCGACGCGACGCACGTCGGAGATCTCACCGTCAGGGTCGACCACCGCGGCGGCCACCTTGGTGGCGCCGATGTCAAGGGCGAGGCACGGGGCGGCCGACGGCGCCGCCCCGGCGGGGGTCATCCGCTCTTGCGGCGCTGACGCGACAACCAGTCGCGAAGCGAGCGGGTCCGGGGACCAACGCTCGCGGGGGTGTCGTCACCGTGGGCGGACCGGGTGAGGTCCTGCCACGACGCACGGCCCAGCAGGCGGGCGTTGCGCTCGATGACGACGGCCGAGACGAACATGAGTGCGACGCCGACCAGGCCAATCGGCACGCTGCGCGAGAAGAACAGAACCAGGATTGCCAGACCGGCGAGGAATCCCAGGATCCCCCAGCGAACCCTTCGACCCCCGTGAGAGTAGACGTTGGTGTCGCGCACGCTCTTGGCGAAGCGCGGGTCCTGCTTGGACAGCGAATCCTCCAGCTCGGCCAAGATGCGCTGCTCGTGCTCAGAAAGCGGCATCGCGTCTCCTTCCGACTGGTCTGGCGTTATCGTACCGTCTCACCCGCGGCGGGCGCACGTCAGACGGGGCCCTTAGGCATAAGAGAACGGGTTCACGAAGTGGTCACAGGCGGTCCCGGCGAGGTCGTCGCCCTCGCGGCGGTGTGCACGGGCAACATCTGTCGCTCGGCGATGGCCGAGGTCGCGTGGCGCGACGTGTTCGAGCGCGACGAACTACTGCGCCGTCGCGTGGTGGTGTCCAGCGCGGGCACGGCGCGCTGGGACGTGGGCCAAGCGATGGACCCGCGCGCGCGGCGCGCGCTCGACGCCGCGGGGCTCAGCGCTCCGGGCACGCTCGCCGCCTTCGCCGACGGGGCCTACGTCGACCGCCAAGACCTCATCGTCGTCATGACGCGCGAGCAGCGCCAGGACGTCGTCGCGCGAGCCAGTCGCGACGTCGAGGTCATTCTCGTGCGCGACCTGGCCGGTGACGCGCCGGGGCTCGACCTCGCGGACCCCTACTACGGAAGCGCCGACGACTTCGACTCGTGCTTGGAGGTCATCCAACGAGCGGGTCGGCGCTTGACAGAGGTACTTCGTCAGCGACCGGGTGCAGGCTCGCCCGGAGCTTGATCTCGGGCAGGGTGAGCGCGACCAGGACCGCGATGACGCCGATGGGCGTTGCCACGCGATAGATGTGCTGGATGGAAGTCGTGATTGCCGCCAATACAACGTGGAGGACGGGCGCCGGCAACTTGTGCAAGCCGGCCGGCGTAAAGCTCGACGGCGTGAGTCGGTACGTAAGATGCTGGGCCGCCATCCCGTGAGCAATCGCACGCGGCTCCTCATTCGCGTAGAGCGCGCCGAACACCGCCGTGCCAAACGACCCGCCAATCGATCGGAAGAAGTTAGCGCCGGCGGTCGCCGCGCCGACGTCGGTGTGCCCGACCGAGTTCTGTACCGCGGTCACGAGGATCTGCATGACCAAACCGATCCCGGCTCCGAGAACGAACATGAAGACGGCCATCGTTACGCTCGACGTCTGCTCACCCACGAGGCCCATCAGCCCGAGTCCTATCGTCATCACCGCGCACCCGGCTATCGGAAATGGTCGATATCGCCAGCCCTTGGAAACGAGCTGTCCGGTGATGATCGATGCGCCAAAGAGTCCGACCATCATCGGGAGCAGTCGTACTCCGGACATTGTCGGTGTAACGCCGCGGACCTCTTGAAAAAAGAGCGGTAGGAAGATCATCGCGCCGAACATGGCGAAGCCCACTACGAAGCCAATGGCCGATCCGGAAAGGAAGACTCGATTTCGAAACAGCCGGGGCGCGAGTATCGGCTCACTGGAACGCCGTTCGACCAGAGCGAATGCCACTGTCACCACGACGCCCACGGCGAGCAGCGCAATCGACGTCGGCGACGACCACGCAATCGTCACGCCGCCAAGCGACGTGAACAGGATGAGGCACGACGCGCCAACGGTGAGCGTCGCGATTCCGGCGTAATCGATCGAATGTGAGACGCGCTGGCCCGCCGACGGCAGCGCCGCGGCGGTGACCATGAGCGCGACGACGCCGAGGGGCACGTTGATGAAGAAAATCCAGCGCCACGACCAGTACTCGACGATGATGCCGCCGAGCAGCGGACCCAACACCGTCGCCGCGCCGAAGGTCGCCCCGAAGAATCCCGCGTAGCGGCCCCGGTCGCGCGGGGGCACGATGTCGGCAATGACCGCTTGCGCGCCGACGAGCAGCCCACCTCCGCCCAGCCCCTGGAG
>JBOGFU010000171.1:0-2400 GCA_050743545.1 Acidimicrobiales bacterium
GCTCTAAGGGGGAGGTCTTCGGCCTCCTCGCCGCCGCGGTCGTTCTCCTCGTCGCGTTCGGGTCGTTCCTCGCCATGCTCCTTCCCCTGGGCGTCGCGCTCTTCGCGCTCGGGGTCGCGTCGGCGGCGACGACGCTGCTCAGCCACGGCCTGGCCATCGCCCAGTTCGCGCCGATCCTCGGGTCGCTCATCGGCTTGGGCGTCGGGATCGACTACGCGCTGTTCATCGTCACGCGCTCGCGCCAGGAGCTGCGACGCGGTCAGAGCGTGGAGGACGCCGTCGTGACCGCGGTCAACACGTCGGGTCGCGCGGTGCTCTTCGCCGGCTCGACCGTGTGCATCGCGCTGCTCGGGATGCTCGTGCTGCGCCTGTCGTTCCTCAACGGCGTCGCGATCTCGGCGACGCTCACCGTGGCGATCACGATGCTCGCGTCGCTCACCCTGCTGCCCGCGTGGCTCGCGCTCATGGGGCCGCGCGCGCTCAACCGCCGCGAACGTCGATCCCTGCGCACCGACGGCCCCGAGCCCGCGGTCGTCGAGAGCCCGTGGCAGCGCTGGGCCATCTTCGTCGCGCGCCACCCGCGGGTCCTCTCGCTCGGCGCGCTCGCGGTGATCGTGCTGATCGCGGTGCCGTTCTTCTCGCTGCGCCTCGGCAGCTCCGACCAGGGGCTCAACCCGGCGACCACGACGACGCGCCAGGCGTACGACCTGCTCGCCCAGGGATTCGGCCCGGGGTTCAACGGACCGCTGTCGGTCGTCGGCGACATCAAGAGCCCGGCCGACCTCTCCGCGATGCAGCGCCTCGACGCGTCGCTCGTCGGCAAGCCCGACGTGGCCGCGGTCCTGCCCGTGGTCCCCCTCGCGAACGGCAAGGTCGCGCTGATCACCGTCGTGCCCCGCTCGAGCCCCCAGGCGTCCGCGACCTCGACGTTGATCCAACGGATCCGCCAGAGCTACATCCCGGCGGCGACCCACGGCCACACCGGCGTCTACGTCGGCGGGCTCACCGCGATCTTCGACGACTTCGCGTCGGTCCTCGGGGCCAAGATGCCCCTGTTCATCGGGGTGATCGTCGCGCTCGGGTGCCTGTTGCTGATGGTCGCGTTCCGCAGCGTCGTCGTGCCGCTCGTCGCCGCGGCGATGAACCTGCTCGCCGCGGGCGCGTCGTTCGGCCTGGTCGTCGCGGTCTTCCAGTGGGGCTGGGGCAGCTCGCTCCTGGGGGCGGGAACCGGACCGATCGAGTCGTTCCTGCCCATCATCATGGTCGCGATCCTCTTCGGGCTGTCGATGGACTACCAGGTCTTCCTCGTCTCACGCATGCACGAGGAGTGGCTCAACACCGGCGACAACGAGGAGGCGATCACTCGCGGTCAGGCCAACACCGGGCGCGTCATCACCGCGGCCGCGTTGATCATGATCTGCGTCTTCCTCTCGTTCGCCTTCGGCGGTGAGCGCATCATCGCCGAGTTCGGGATCGGCCTCGGCGGCGCGGTGCTCCTCGATGCGTTCGTGCTGCGCACGGTGCTCGTGCCGGCGCTCATGCACTACCTCGGCCGGGCCAACTGGTGGATGCCGGGCTGGCTCGAGCGCGTGGTTCCCCACGTCGCGGTGGAGGCGACCGAGTAGCGCCTAGTCGCTCGTCGGCCCGCGCGACCACTCGCGCGCGAGTTTGAGGTAGAAGTCGGCGACGGTCTCGGGTGCGACGTCGATGTAGGCCGAGCCCGAGGTGATGACCTGGCCGACCGACGCCGACCAGAACACCGCGACGACCGTCTGGGCGTCGAGCGACTCGTGCATCCAGCCCAACGCCTTGGCGTCGTCGACGAGCGCGACCCAACGCGCGAACTGGATGTCGAGGAGCTCGCGGAAGCGAGCGCGGCTCTTGGCGTCGGCCCACACGTCGAGCAGCAGGCGCACGATCCCCATCTTCTCGTCGCGCTGTCCCGACGACCAGGCGCGCTCGATGTTGAGGCGCACGGCCTCCCAGAAGTCGACCTCGTCGCCCATCGCCAGCGCGGTCTCCGCGCGGCTCAGGATCTTGTGCATCGGCTCGGTCGTCGCGAAGTAGTTGGCCATCTGGGCCTCGGCGATGACTTGGACGCGCGACTCGAAGTGGTAGTAGATGGTCGGCACGCCGACGTTGGCGCGCTCGGCGAGGTCGACCACGCGGAAGCTCTCGGAGTTTGACCCGGCGACCATGGCGGCGGCCACATCGATAATGTGCCGCCTCGTTAGCGACTCTCTCTGCGCCACCGGTCCACTCTCGCCGCTCGTCGGCACAGTGGCCGTTGAGAGACGACAGTACGACTAACGGGGCGAGGCGCCGCGGGACAAAAGGCCTTTCGGCGCATTTCCATAACGCCGTTAAAGGTCGCGCGGGGGGCCGAGCGCGGCTCGGCCC
>JBOGFU010000172.1:0-4524 GCA_050743545.1 Acidimicrobiales bacterium
CTGCCGGCCTACCCGGTCATCTCGGTCCAGGTCGTTGTCGATCACTTTGGCGTCACCCACCAGGCCGCGCGCGACGTGCTCGGTCGTCTCGAGGGGCTCGGCGTCCTCGCCCCGGTGCGCCTCCCGGTGAGCGGGCCCGGTCGCCCGGCTCGCTGGTGGGTCGCCGCCGAGGTCGTGGACCTCGTCGGGCGGTGGGCCTAGCGCCCGCGCTGGGGCAACGTCACGGCCCGGCCATAGCCTGGTGGGGCACCGACCGAGGGGGGACACCGTGACCACGCTCGCCAATCGACCCAACACCGCGTTGATCGTCATCGACGTCCAGAACGGCGTCGTCGCCACCGCCCACGAGCGCGACGCCGTCGTGGCCAACATCGCGGGGCTCGTCGGGCGCGCGCGCGACGAGCAGGTGCCCGTGGTCTGGGTCCAGCACTCCGACGGTGGGCTCGAGCGCGGCAGCGACGACTGGCGCATCGTGCCCGAGCTGGTCCCCGACGCCACCGAGCCCCTCGTCGAGAAGCACTACGGCGACTCCTTCGAGGACACCACGCTCGAGTCGGTGCTCGCCGACCTGGAGGTCGGCCGACTCATCGTCACCGGCGCCCAGACCGACATGTGCATCCGCTCGACCCTGCACGGCGCGTTCACGCGCGGCTACGACGCGACCCTGGTGAGCGACGCGCACACCACCGAGGACCTCACGCAGTGGGGCGCGCCGACGCCGGACCTGGTCATCGCCCACACCAACATGTACTGGGAGGGCCAGGACGCGCCGGGTCGCACCG
The DNA here is from genome assembly GCA_050743545.1 of Acidimicrobiales bacterium. Taxonomy (GTDB): domain Bacteria; phylum Actinomycetota; class Acidimicrobiia; order Acidimicrobiales; family RAAP-2; genus RAAP-2. The sequence goes on from JBOGFU010000172.1 coordinate 783, forward strand.
CGGGCATCGTGGCCAGCGCCGACGTCGACTTCGCGACGCCGACCGCCTAGGCGTCTAGGCGCCGAAGCGACGGTTTCGCCGGGAGAAGTCGCGCAGCGCGCGCAGCAGGTCGACCTTGCGAAAGCTCGGCCAGTAGGGGTCGACGAACGCGAACTCCGCGAACGCCGACTGCCAGAGCAGGAACCCCGACAGGCGCGACTCGCCACTCGTGCGGATGACGAGGTCGATGTCGGGCAGGTCCGCGGCGTAGAGGTGGCCCGCGAGGCTCTGCGCGTCGATGCGCTCGGCGATCTCCACGGGGGCGACGCCCTCGTCGACGAGGTCCGCCACGAGCGACCGGCAGGCGTCGACGATCTCCTGGCGCCCGCCGTAACAGAGCGCGATGTTGACCGTGAGCGAGGGGTTGGCCACGGTCGCGACGCGGTCGACCGCCTCCTTGGCGGCGAGCGCGAGCGACGGGGGCAGCAAGTCGAGGCTGCCCGACACGCTGAGGCTGAAGCCCAGCCGCTTGGCCACCGCGGGCAGGCGGTCAAAGAGCTCGGCGAGCACGTCGAAGTAGGGGTCGAGCTCCTCGCGTGGTCGGCGCAGGTTCTCGGTCGACAGCACCCACGCGGTGACCGCCTTGATGCCCAGCTCCGAGCACCAGCCGAGGAGCTCTTCTAGCTTGGCCATCCCGGCCTCGTAGCTCGCGCGGTACTCCCCGCCCTCCTCGCGCGCGAAGCGCCGGTGGCCGTCGAGGATGACGCCCACGTGGCGCGGCAGGCGCTCGGCCGGGAGCCCGGCTTCGAGGCGCCGCTCGTAGACGCGGTAGACGGTGCGCCGCAGGGTCAGGGGTCCTCCCAGAGGGGGTCGGGTCGCCGAGCGCATCGTACCGCGCGCCCCCGGGGCGACCCCGGTTGGGCCTGGCGGCCCGGGGACTCGGGCGGTAGGGTCGAACGACGCTCGGGCGGGGCCCGCGGGCCCGTCCGCCGCACGAAAGGGGGACGCCACGTCGACCTCGCTCACCACCCCACGCCGCACCCTCGGCGCCTCGTCGCGCCAGTCGATCGTCGCCCTCGCGCTGGTCGCCGGCACCCTGGTCGTCGTGCTCACCCTGAGCCACGGCGCGTCGGCGGCCGGCAACTCGCTCAAGCTCGCCGGGCCGACCTCCAACAAGCTCGGGACGAACTTCAACTTCCTCGTCACGGGCTCGGCGAGCGCGCCGGCCAACCACGTGGTCGCCTTCGAGCAGGTCGACAAGGTCAACGGGTGTGCGAGCACCTTCGCCGCCGAGGCCGTTCGCCTCATCATCGAGAACTCAACCTACGGCGTGTACCTGTGGGACAACGTGGCCGCGTCGGGCACCTACAGCGTGACCGCGCGCTTCGGCGCCGACCACCCCGGGGTCCACGGGATCTGCGCCTACCTCATCAACCTGTCGACCGGCACCACCTACGCGAACGCCGGCGTGTTCTGGACCAACCACAGCTAGTCGCCGCGTGCGCCGCTTCACCACGCTCGTCGGGGTCGGTGCGCTCGTGGTCGCGAGCGCGGTCCTCGGCGCCGGCCCGGCCCGGGCCGACCCCCCGGCGTTCAACCTCAACGGCACGTGGTCGGTGACCCTCTCTGACGTGGGGTGCACGGGCCAAAACCAGGGTCCCTACCCGATGTCGATCTCGGGCTTCAACGAGACCACCGGCTCTTTCGCGTTCTCCTTCCACGCCGGCGCGGTCACGGGGATGGGCGTCGAGAGCGTCGCCGCGGTGACCTTCGACGCCTTCGCCGGACCAGGCACGCCGCCCCTCAACGCCACCGCCATGTCCTCCGACGGCACGCTGACGATGCAAAGCGTCGTTGGGAAGTGCCCGAGCAACGGTGGGACCAACGAGTGGGACTTCACCTTCGCCGGCGGCATCGTCGTCAACTCGACGCTGACCGACGTCAACGACGCTCAGGCTCAGATGGGCGACTGCAACGTCACCCCCGCCGCGACGACGCCGACGTGCACCCTCGCCCAGGCCATCACCGTCGCCAACGACAACGGGGGCGGGTCGATCACGTTCGACATCCCCCACTCGTCGGGCAACGTCTTTGACGCGTCGGTGCCCCAGATCCGCTACCCCAGCGGCGCGCCCCCGGCCATCGCCGTCCCGGTCACGATCGACGCCACGACCCAGCCGACGGTGGCGCGCGTTGAGCTCAGTGGCGCCTCGTTGATCACGATCCACGGGCCGTTTCGAATCGGCCTCGACGTTGTCGCCGGGGGAGCCGACACGACCATCAAGGGGATGACCATCAATGGCTTCAACGACCAGATCACCCTCCAGGGCGGGGGCGACACGATTCAGGACAACCACTTGGAGACCAACAACGCCGGGACCGCGGTCGAGTGGGACCCGCTCGACACGAACGCGAGCCGCGGCGGTCTCTACGACGTCGGCCAGACCGGCGTGAGTCTGATGAGCTCGGGTAGTCAGATCGGCGGAACGTCCAGTGGAGAGGGCAACGTCATCGGCCTGTCGTGGGCTCCGGGGGCCGGCAGCGCCAGCCCCCAGGCGGCCTTCGGCGCCGCGATCTACGACGGCGACGGGGCCCCGGGGGGCAACGTCATCCAGGGCAACGACCTCGGGGTGCGGGCCGACGCCGACGACGAGCTCATCGACGCGGAGCCCAAGGGCACGGCCGGCTTTGATCCCGAGGCCGCGCTCAACCTGACCGGGGCGGACACCGTGGGCGGCACCGAGCCCGGGGCCGGCAACCGCGTCGCGGGGGCGATCTTCGCGGGCGCGTCGACCGTCCAGGCCAACACCTTCTTCGGGCGGGTCGGGGTCACGGGTCCCGCGACGGTCGGTGGCGCGACGTCGACCCCGGGGACCGGGCCGGGCAACACCTTCCTGCCCGAGATCTTCGACGACCCCACCCTCGAAGTCGAGCTGAGCGACGACAACGCCCACGCCACCGTCGAAGGCAACGTCTTTAACGACCCCGACAACGACGACGTGCTCGACGCGGTCACGCTGACCGCCGATGGGGCCACCCTGGGTGGGACGAGCAGCGCCATGGGCAACCTCATCGAGAACATGTCGGGCCTCTACAGAAACCCCGACCGTCTGTCGACCGTTCGCGGGGCGGTCACCATCGCCGCGAGCCACACCCTCGTCGAGCACAACGTGTTCGTCGACAACCACGCGGTCGGGGCCATCGAGGTCGACCGGGGCGACGCCAACACCATCACCCAGAACGTCATGTCGGGCAACGTCGAAGGCACGGTCTACGGCAACGGACGCTTCGTCCTCAACCACAACGCCGCGGTCAACGCCGCGGGACCCAACGACCTCTTCGCCTACCCGGTGCTCTTCTCCACCCAGTCGACGTCCGCGGGCACCGTCGTCAGCGGCAAGATCGACGACGCGGGAACCGTGACCGTCGAGCTCTACAGCCAGGCGACGTGCTCGCCCGCCGGGCCGATCGGGGGCGAGGGCTACGACTACCTCGGCAGCCAGACGGTCTCGTCGCTGCTCGGCGACGTCGCCTTCACGCTGACCTTCCCAGCGGTGCCCGCGGGTCAGGACGCGATCACCGCGACCGCGACGTCGAGCAACGCCAGCACGTCGGAGTTCTCGCCGTGCCTGCTCACCGACAGCGAGGCGCACAACCTGCTCGGCGCGGGCGTGGTGCCCGAGACCACCACGGTCCCCGTCAGCCCGGGCGCGGCCAAGCCCGCGCTGCGCCCGCTTCTCGCGCGCGCGGCCACCACCAAGCC
>JBOGFU010000173.1:0-4567 GCA_050743545.1 Acidimicrobiales bacterium
CACCCCGGGCGATCGGCCTACGACCACCTGTGGATGCTCGCGCGCACCAACGACATCGCGCGCGGCCGGGTCGACGAGGTCCTCGAGATGGTCGGGCTCACCAAGGTCGCGCGCCGGCGCGTGGGCACGTTCTCGCTGGGGATGGGCCAGCGACTCGGGATAGCGGTCGCGATGCTCGGTGATCCCGGCGTACTGCTCTTCGACGAACCGGTCAACGGCCTCGACGCCGACGGGATCCGCTGGGTGCGCCAGCTCCTGCGCCGCTTGGCCGCCGAGGGTCGCACGATCCTCGTCTCGTCCCACCTCATGAGCGAGATGGCCCAGACCGCCCACCAGGTGATCGTCATCGGCAAGGGCCGACTCATCGCCGACACCAGCGTCGAGGAGTTCACGAGCCACGGCGCGCAGGGGTCGGTCCACGTGAGGTCGCCCCAGCTCGACCGGCTCACCGACCTCGTGCGCGCCGCGGGCGCCACCGTCGAGCCCGACGTCGACGCGGTCACCGTGCGCGGCCTCACCGCGGCCCAGGTCGGCGACCTGGCCGCGCGCGAGGGGCTAACCCTGCACGAGCTCGCGCCGCGCCAGACCACCCTGGAAGAGGCCTTCATGGAGTCGACCGAGGGCGACCTCGAGTACCACGTCACCGACTCTCCGGGCGGCGGTCAGCCGTGAGCGCGCCCACGACCGAGCGACCCACCACGCCCGGGCGCTACGGGGTCACCGCGGTCATCGCGTCGGAGTGGATCAAGTTTCGCTCGGTTCGCTCCACCACCTGGAGCCTGGTCGTCACCGCGGTGCTCGGCGTCGGCCTCGGCGCGATTGTCACGTCCGCACGCGCGTCGCACTTCGGCAACGGCCCGGGCGGGTCGTTCGGCTTCGACCCGACCCGCGCGAGCCTCGCGGGGGTCTTCCTCGCTCAACTCGCCATCGGCGTGCTCGGCGTGCTGGTGATGAGCGCCGAGTACTCGACCGGCACGATTCACGACACCTTCTCCGCGGTGCCGCGCCGGCTGTGGGTCATGGGGGCCAAGGCGCTGGTGTTCTCGGTGGTGACCTTCGTCGTGGGTGAGGTCGTCGCGTTCGCGTCGTTCTTCGTGGGTCAGTCGATACTCACGGGCAAGACCCCCACGGCGTCGATCTCGGACCCGAGCTCGTTGCGCGCGGTGCTCTCGACCGGTCTCTACCTGGTCCTCCTGGGACTCATTGCCTTGGGGATCGCGACCATCGTGCGTCACACCGCGGCGGCGATCTCCACCTTCGTCGGCACGCTGTTCGTGCTGCCGATCATCGCCGCGCTGCTGCCCGCGCAGCTCTCGAGCGACATCGGGCGATTCCTGCCCGCCGAGATCGGACGCACGATCCTCTCGACGGGTCCTTCGCTCTCGGGCGACTTCGGCCCGTGGGTCGGCGTCGGGTTGCTCGGCCTCTACGCCGCGGCGATTCTCACGACGGGCGCGGTGTTACTCGTTCGCCGCGACGCCTGAGGCCGTTCGCCGGCGCAGCGGCGGCACGGTCGACGGCGGGTTACGACGCGGCGGGAGCCCCGCGAGCAGCGCTCGCGTCGCCGCCGCCACGGCGGCGACCGCCGTGGCGACCTCCGGCGAGGCCAGCTGGGCCGACGACGTCAACCCACCGACCTTGCGCACGTACTGGAGCGCCGCGGCGTCGACCTCGTCGTCGCTCGCGGGAGGGTCGAGCCCGCGCAGGACCGTGATGTTGCGGCACATCGCGACCCCTAGGCGGTGATGACGCGAAAGATCGCCCCGCCCGGGGCGGCGAGCGCGGCGATGCGTCCGTAGGGGGTGTCCTCGGCGGGGGTCACGACCGACCCGCCGTGCTCGAGCGCGGCGGCGACCGTCGCGTCGACGTCCGCCACGCCGAAGTAGACGGTCCAGTACGACGGCACTCCCTCGGGGAGCCAGGCGCTCGCGTCGGCGAGGCCGAGGAACTGGTGCTCACCCTCCTCGGCGACGGAGTAGCGGAACTCCTCGGTGTCGCTGATCGACCGGGTCGTCCAGGCGAAGACCTCTTCGTAGAAGGGCACCGCGGCGGCGAAGTCGCGGCTGTGCAGCTCGAACCACCGGGGCGCGCCGGGCTCGTCAATCAGCCCGAATCCCTCAAAGGTGATCGGCGTCCACGCTCCGATCGCCGCGCCGGAGGGGTCACCGATCATCGCCATCGTGCCGAGGTCACCGACCCGCATCGTCGGCGCGTAGATGGTCGCGCCCGCGGCGCGGGCCTTCTCCACGAACGGCGTGGTGTCCTCCACCGCGACGTAGACGTTCCAAGCGTCGGGCACCGCGGCGTCGCCGATCTTCGGCGACCCACCCGCGACCGGGCGGCCGTCACGGAAGAACTGGAAGTAGCCGCCGAACTCCTCGGCCTGCTCACCAGCCTCCCAGCCCAGCACCGCGGGGTAAAAGGTCCGCGCGGTGTTGACGTCATCGACCATCAGGTCGGTCCAGCAGGGTTGGCCCATCGGGGCCTTGTCTCTCGTCGCCATGACCACCTCTCTCGTCGGCGTCATCCTACGGAGGGGTCGTGACGCTGGTCACGGCCCGCACGAACGCGGTGCGCACGGCCCGCCGGCGACTAGAGCCCGTCGGGCGCGGACGGCGAGGTGAGCGGGAGCTCGACCCCGACGGTGAGACCGCCCCCGGGGGTGTCCTCGAACTGCAGGCAGCCACCGAGGAGTTGGGCGAACCCCGACGCCACGGTGAGGTTGAGCCCGGCGTTGAGCTGGGCCCCCGAGAGGTGGTCGAACGGCGCAAGGATCACTTCGCGCTGGGTGCGCTCCATCCCGGGGCCCCGATCGATCACCAGCACCTCCACCACGTCGCCCACCGCCCCCGCGCGAATCCGCACCGGGTGCTCTAAGGGGCTAAAGCGGCACGCGTTGGTCACGACGTTGGCCAGGATCCGTTCGACGAGCGCGCGGTCGGTGGTCAGCGCCGGCAGGCCCTCATCGAGGTCGACCTCGACCGCACGGTCGCGGGTGTCGACCTGCGCGAGCGCGCCCTCGACGACGTCGGCGAGGGTGGTCGCCGACGGTGACGGCGTCACCTCGCCCGACTCGAGGCGACCCGCGTCGACGAGGTTGGTCACCAGGCGCGCGAGACGGCGCGCTCGCGACGCGACGTCGCGCAGGAGCACGTCGTCGTCGGGCCGCGTGACGCCCTTGCGCAGGGTGGTGACGCGCTCGGCAATCTCGTCGAGTGGCGCGCGCAGGTCCGCGGCGACGGTGCGAAAGAGCGCCACGCGCAGCGACTCGGCCTCGGCGAGCGCGGCGAACTCGCTGGCGTCGTGCGCGAGCACTTGGCCCCGCAGCCCCGAGGAGATCCGCCCGGCGAAGGCGTCGATCAGCGCGCGGTCCTGGGGGTCCAGCGCCGCCCCGACGATGACCAGGTGGTGGTCCTCATCGATCGCGAAGTCCGTGCCCGTGGCGAAGTTGTCGGGCGACTCGCCGCTGGTCACGTCGGGCACGTCCACCCCACCGCGTCGCGCAATGAGCGCGACGCCGCGCGCGGCGTAGACCGCGCGCATCGAGTCGAGCAGCGGGCGCAGGTCCTCGTGGCTGGTCACCACCGTCGCCGCGGCCTGCGCCAGGATCTGGGCCTCGGCCCGGCTGCGCTCGGCGAGCGACGTGCGCTGGGCGAAGCGGCTCACGACCACGCTCGCCGCCACCGCGAAGACGAGGAACGCGACCAGCGCCACCACGTCGTCGGGGCGCGCGACGTCGAGCGTGTGAAAGGGCTTGACGAAGTAGTAGTTCTCGAGCCCCGACGCGACCAGCGCGGCGGCGACCCCCACCGCCGCGCCCGACCACACGGCCGCCCCGAGCACGACCAGCAGGTAGACGAGCACGACCGTGGAGAGCGACACGTTCGAGCGCACCGACGTCATGGCCACGGTGATCGCCGGCAACAGGACCGCCGCGCCGGCGAGCCCGGCCACTCGACGCGCCCAGGTGACGCGCCCGGCCCGGCGCCGCTCGTGAACGTGGCCGGGGCGCTGGCCCCCCACGGCGATCACGTGGACGTCGAGGTCGCGCGCGTGGCGCAGGACCTTCTCCACCACGCCGCTGGGCGGGCGCCACGCGCGGTGCGGGCGTGACGCGCCGATCACGATCTGGGTCCCGCGCTCGTGTCGGGCGAAGGAGACCAGCGCGGTCGCGACGTCGTCGTCGACCACCTCTTCGAAGCGCCCCTCGAACTCGCGCACCAGCTCGCGAGCGAGCGCGGTGTCGTCGCCGGTGCGCCGGATCGCGTCGCCGCTGCGCACGTGCACCGCGAAGAGCTCGGCGCCGGTGCGCGACGCCATGCGCGCCGCGCGCCGCAGCAGCGCCTCGTCGGTCTCGGTGCCGGTGACCCCGACGATCAGGCGCTCGCGGGTCTCCCACGTCGCGGCGATCGAGTGGTCGTCCTGGTAGCGCTGGAGCGCGTCCTCGACGCGGTCGGCCAGCCACTGCAGCGCCAGCTCGCGCAGCGCCGAGAGGTTCCCCATGCGAAAGTAGTTGCTCAGACTCGCGTCGATCTTGTCGGCGGTGTAGATGTTGCCGTGGGCCATG
>JBOGFU010000174.1:0-4374 GCA_050743545.1 Acidimicrobiales bacterium
GGGCCGAGCCCCTCGGACCAGTCCCCGAGCGGCGGCTGCTTGTCCAAGTGGCCGTAGAGCACGCACGTCCCGGTCGCGGCGTTGGTCGCGGGCAGCGTCACGGTCACGACGGTGGTGCGGCCCTCGAGGCGGTGGATCTGCACCTCGGCGTTGGCCAGGGCTCGCTCGCGCGCCCACTGCGCGATGAGCTCCGCGGCGTCGTTGAGGTAGCCGGTCGTCGCCCAGTCGGCGTCGAACATCGGCGAGAGGCTGGGGATCTCGCAGTAGCGCGTCAGTGTCGGCAGGACGTCGCGCTCGAGGTCGTCAAAACTGAGGAGAGGCACCCCCGCGACGCTACTCCCAGGGTTCGGGGTCGACCGCGTTCCAGCAGTACCACGCGACCGTCGAGCGATAGCCCGCGAAGCAGTCGCCCGCGACGCGCAGGTCCTGGGGAGAGATGGTCTCGTCGAGCCCGTGCAGGCGCGACCAGCCGTTGCGCACGCCGAGGTCGCCGATCGGCCACACGTCGGGGCGCCCCAAGGTGAAGATGAGGTACATCTCGGCGGTCCAGGGCCCGATGCCGCGCACCGCGGTGACTTCGCGGGTCACGTCGGCGTCGCTCATGCGCCCGTGGCGGGCCAGCTGGACCCGTCCGTCGGCGACGTGGTGGGCGAGGTCGACCATCGCGGAGGCCTTGACGCCGTTGAGGCCGACCGCGCGCAGGTTGCCCACCCCGGCGCTGAGGACGCTGTCGACGTTCACGTCGCCCCCGCACACGTCGACCACCCGTCCGTGAATCGTGCGCGCGGCCTTGGTCGAGAGGAGCTGGGACGTGATCGAGCGGATGAGCGTGGCGAAGCGGTCGTCGACCCGGACGCGTCGCATCGCGGGGGGAGGGGTGGTTAGCTCGACGACGCGCCGGAACGCGCGGTCGCGTCGCACGAGGAGGGCGGCGGTGTCGCGCGGGGCTGGGGTCACGCCGTGACCCTAGCGACGGGCTGTCGTGCCGACGTGCACGCCGGCGGGGACGTTCGACGCCCCCGCGACCACGTCGATCAGCAGGGCCCCGATCGCGCGCGTGGGCGCCGAGGGGAAGCCGAAGCGACGTCCGACGAGCACCGCGCGGCGGCGCTGCACGCCCTCGATCGGCACCGCGACGAACTGATCGCGCAGTCGCGCCGACAGCATGGACGCGGGCAGGATCGCGATCCCCAGGCCGTCGAAGGTCAGCGACGCGATCGTGCGCAGGCCGTCCATCTCGAGGCGCGCGCTGAGCTCGACGCCGTGCGCGGAGGCCGCCTGGTCGATCTCGCGGCGGATCGGCGTGCCGGTGAGGGGGAGGAGCAGGTCGTAGCGCGAGAGCGTCCTAAGGGTGACGGGCCCGGGACCGGCGAGCTCGTGGCCGACGGGCACGACGAGGACCAGGTCCTCGGCGAAGAGCTCGGTGACCGTGAGCTCGGGCTCGTCGACCGGCCACGCGAGCACCGCGAGGTCGAGTTGGCCGTGCACGACCTGGGGCACCAGCGTCGAGTTGGATCCCTCGACGATGCGCAGCTGGACGCGCGGGTAGGTCGCGCGCTGGGCGGCCAGGAGGAGGGGCACGATCCATCGGCCGGCGGTGCCGATCATCCCGAGGGCGACCTGGCCCCGCAGGGTCGCGGTCATCTCCGAGACGTCGGCGGCGATGGCCTCGCGTTCGGCGAGCATGCGCCGCGCGCGCTCGACGACGACCCGACCGGAGTCGGTGAGCGACCCGGTCGAGCGGTCGACGAGCGCGGTGCCCAACTCCGCCTCCAAGCGGGCCACCCGGGTGGAGATGTTGGACTGGACCGTGCCGAGGGCCTCCGCGGCCCCCGAGAAGGTCCCGTGGTCGGCGATCCCCACCACGGCCTCAAGTTGGCGAAGCTCCACGGTATCTAGTCTACAGATGGGAAGTATCGCCCTTATGCGCTTGCGTGATACTTAGCCGGTCGTCATAATTGAGGGAGCCGATTGATCCCCTCCCCCTGGAGATCAGTTCAGGTTTTGCAGAAGGGTCAGCCACCCCCCGGCTGGCCCTTTTGCTTTTCTCGCGCGGGTCCATCACCGAGTTTTAACGTCGTTCCCCGGAGGCTCGTTACTACCATCTCCTTTGGGATCGCGGCGGTGTCGCGCGTCCGAACCTCGAAGAAGGGTCATGTCCGGGGGCGAGCACACGCGCGACGTCGAACGATCGCTGGACGCCTCGGCCGGCGACCCGCTGTTCGCGCCGACGGCGATCCTCGACGCCACGCTGCGACTCATGCCCGACGCGGCGATCGTCGTCGACGCCGAGGGTCGAGTGACGTCGGCCAACCGCCAGGCCGAGGCCGTCTTCGGCTACGCCGAGGGTGCGCTCCATGGGCTCGTAATCGAGGCGCTAATCCCCGAACGCCTGCGCACGCGCCACCGCGGCCATCGCACCGCGTTCACCTCGGCGCCGTCGACGCGCTCGATGGGCGCGCACCTCCAGCTCACTGGTCGCCGCCTCGACGGCCACGAGTTCCCGGTTGACGTGAGCCTGGCGCCGGTTGACGTGGCGGGCACGACCTTCGTGATCGCCGCGGTGCGCGACCTCACCGAACAGCAACAGGCGCTGTCGGCCCAAATCGAGCTCGCCGCGCTGGTCGCCTCATCGACCGACGCGATCATCGCTACCGGGGTCGAGGGTCACATCGTTAGCTGGAACCCCGCGGCGAAGGAGCTCTTCGGCTACGACGCGCCCGAGGTCGTGGGGCGTCACGTGTCCATGCTCGTGCCCGCCGACGAGCAGGTCGTGCTCGAAGAGCTCCTCGACGCCGCGTATCGCTCCGTGCACTCCAGCCCGCGCGACACCCGGTGGCGCGCCCGAGACGATCGCCTCGTCAACGTCGCCGTGTCAATATCGCCCTTGCACTTTCACAGTGAGACCTTGACGGGCTACTCGTTCATCGTGCGTGACATCACCGAGCGCAAGCACATCGAGCACGAGCTGCGCCGACTCGCGGCCGAAGAGGAGCTCCTGCTCCGCCAGCATCGCGCGACCTCGGAGATTCGCCTGCGGATCCTGTCCAACGCAGCCCTCGACGAGTCACTGAGCCTCATCTGCGAACGGGCCGGAGAGCTCGTCAACGCACCAGTCGCGACGATCTGTCGCCAGGTCGCGGGCTCGCCCGTCGTGCTCGCGGGGACCGGCGCGTCGGCCACGATGGTTGGCACCGTGCTGTCGGCGTCCGACTCCTTCGCGGGACGGGTCATTCGCGCGGGCGAGGTGTTGGAGACGGCTCATCGCCACGACCTCTCCGCGGCCGACGTGTCCGACGCCATGCCCGACGGCCCGACGCTCGGCGTACCAGTTGTCATGGGCGCCGTCACGGTCGCGTCGCTGACGTTCGTGCGCGACGTCGGATCCCCGGGCTATTCGCACATCGACCGAATGTTCGCCGAGAACCTCGCGACCCAGATCGCCATCGCCTTCGAGTTCGAGCGCGCACGCTTCGACCGCGAGCGCGCCATGCTGAGTGGCGACCGCGAACGCATCGCGCGTGACCTCCACGACCTCGTGGTTCAGCGGCTCTTCGGCGTCGGGATCTCGCTGCAGTCGGCGCTGCCCGACGTCGCGGGCGAGTTCGCGAGTGAGCGAGTCAACGATGCGATTGACCAGCTGGACGAGACGATTCGCGAGATTCGCAACACCATCTTCGCGCTCAACGTGCCCCAGTCGGTCATCGCGCACGTTCGTGACCACGTGTTGGAGTTGGCCGCGGGCGCCACGTCAACGCTCGGCTTTGAGCCCACCGTGACCTTCACTGGTCCGGTCGATGAGGCCCTGGTGGACCGTGTCGTGCCCCACGTTCTCGCCGTGGTGAGAGAGGCCCTCTCAAACGTCGCTCGACACGCGCGAGCGAGCTCGGCGTCGGTGTCGCTGCGCGCCGACGGCTCGTCGCTCGACGTCGAGGTCTGTGACGACGGCGTGGGGGTCGGCGACGAGACACGCTCGAGCGGGCTCTCCAACCTGCGCTCGCGCGCCGAGCTCCTCGGTGGATCGATGAGCATGAGCACGCCCGCGACGGGTGGGACCTGCCTCACGTGGCGCGTTCCGATCGCCGCGACCAGCGTCAACCTCTGATCGGGTTGGCACGACCGAGTTGTTAGCGTGAGCGCGATGGCTGCGCTCTCGGTCCGCGCCCGCGTCGCCGGTACCGCCGTGTCGCTGGTCAACGCCGTCTCGCGCGCGACGCGCCGCGGCGCCGGCACGGTGGCCGGTGGGCGAGTCGGCCTCGCCCTCGACCCGAGGCTGTTGGACCACCTCGCCGCGGGTCTCACGTCCAACGTCGTGACGGGCACCAACGGCAAGACCACGACGACCGCCATGGTCGCCGCGGGCTGGGGCGGGTC